>CALHPU010000036.1 GCA_938036435.1 uncultured Pirellulaceae bacterium
GGTGGTGCAGGAATTGACACCAACTCATTCCAAGGGGTCGGTTTTGGAGTGACCGCCACGGTCACCCCGGACGGGTCCGGAACTGCTTCCTACGGAACAGTTGAAGAAACTTTCGTTGGCATTGAAAACTTAACCGGATCAGAAAACGATGACGTACTTACCGTCGTTGGAAGTTTTGATGCAGTGTTGATAGGCCTCGGCGGAGACGACGTTCTCACCGGCGGCGACGGAAACGACTTCCTTGTCGGAAATGATGGCAATGACATCCTTCGTGGTGTGGCAGGTAACGACACGTCATTCGGCGGTGAAGGCAATGACAGCCTCAACGGCGGTGGAGGTGATGACGTCCTTTTCGGAAACGGTGGTAACGACTTCTTTGTCGGTATCGGCGGCAGAGATACAATCGACGGCGGCGTAGGTTTCGATACCAATTCATTTCAAGGCGTCGAAGTCGGAGTCTCCGTTCAAATCAATGATGATGGAACGGGAACTGCTGCAGCCGGTCCAGTCACTGAATTTTTCACTGGAATCGATCGCTTAGTCGGTTCATCAAATGGCGATTTCCTAACGGTTACCGGAACGAGAGGCACTCAACTAATTGGCCTCGGCGGCGATGACGTCTTGACAGGTGGAGGCGGCAACGACGTTCTCATTGGTGGTGAAGGCGACGATAGGTTAAGCGGGTTTGGCGGCGACGACATTATCTTTGGAAACCTAGGCAACGACAGGATCGAGGCTGGTGGCGGTGATGATTACGCTCGTGGTGACGAAGGCGATGACTCGATCGTCGGTGGAGCAGGCAATGACCGTCTGGCCGGCAGCGAAGGCGACGACCAGTTATTCGGCGGCGAAGGAGCGGACTTCCTCTTTGGCGCTGCGGGGAACGACTTTCTCGCCGGTGATGAAGACGACGACGAACTACGTGGCGGTGATGACGACGACCGATTGTTTGGGGGCCTCGGAATCGACACGCTATTTGGCGGCAATGGTGACGATGAAGAAAATCAGTAACCCGTCCCAACAAAGTCCCATTCGTTAGAAAACTATGGAAGCGGTTAGTGAGAAGACACTGGTCGTTCTTTTGTGCGTGATGAGGCTACGAGTCCGGAAGATCAATAGAAATTCGGGCTCTCGTAGCCCCCTCCGCTACAAATCAGTCGTAAGAATATTTCTCAGCGGAAGAACAAGTGCCGCGCTAATGGTGCCCGTCGTCGTGGGCAATCACAGGCGCCTTGCCTTCGAGTCCCAACACGTGCCGTGTTCGAAGTTTGAATTTATCCTGCCGAGTCATGACGCCGTTGGGTTCCAAAATCACCTGCGGCTGAGTTCGGATTTTGCAGAACATCTTCCAGTGGTAATCCAAAATGGAACTGACTGTTCGAACGCCGCCGAAATCAAGATGAGCCGTTAGCCGGCCGCCTTCAGAAAAAAGTTTTTCAATGCGAGCGGTGTACTGGCGAACAAAATGAATAAGCTCGGGACTCGTTTGCCGCATCTTGATCCGCGCCGTATCCACTCCACAGTCGGCATAGTCTTCACGAGCTAGATAGTTTTTCTGCTCCTTGAGATCAGACACTAGATGCGCCAACATCAGGGTTAAATGAATGGCCTGTCCGCATTGGATTGCGGCCGCTTCGTGGCCGGGGCGCGTTATGCCCAGTACCGAAGAACAAGCCGCCATCATGCTGCCTCCAAATCGTGCCGCAAAAACAGCGCTCTCGTCAAATGTCTGGCAGCCACGATTGCGAATCCACCAATCTGCGGCGCCAAGCATTTCAAACAGGTGTTCTTTTGGAATGTTAAACCGAGTCACTGTGTCCAACAACGCGGCTTGAGTCGAAGTGGTTGGAACACCGGCCAGTGCGTCGTCTAGATCATCACGAATTTCCTTCCACACATCCAGCGACAGGCCGCTAACGCTCTCAAGATCCAGCAGATCCATGCACTCGATCAGAAAATTACCCAATGCAAACAGTCCCTGCCGCTGTTTCTGCGGTAGATTTGCAGCGGCCCAACCAAAATCAGCAAACGTTGCCCGACAGGCCAACTTACAACTCCTGTAACCGCGACTGAGGGTCGCATCTTCTGTTGCCGACTGGTTGTTTATTTTTGCTGAAACAGTTGTCATAAATAGTCTCCAAATTTTTATCGCATAGGACGTCTTCAGCTTATCCGATCGTCGCCAATTGCGGTAGCAACACGACTCTCAACATTGCCTTAGCCGATGGCCGGTGGCTGCTAGCCCAAACTCCTTTCCAGTGCTGCGGGTTCGCAAAATTTAGGAAGCCTATCTTACGATACGAGGGTAAAGTAAACTGGGGTGTCCCATGCGTCCCCCGAATATTAGTTGCGGAACAAACATGAAGATTTTATTAGCGAGTCCACGTGGATTTTGTGCTGGCGTTAACATGGCGATCGAAAGCCTAGACCTAACCCTGCGTGAATTTGGCGCACCTGTCTACGTCTACCACGAGATCGTTCATAACAAATACGTCGTCGAAACCTTCCAAGAAAAAGGAGCCATCTTCGTTGACAGCCTAGAAGAAGTCCCCAAGGGATCGGTGCTGCTGTTTTCGGCTCATGGAGTCAGTCCCGAAATCCGCGAAAAAGCTCAAGCTAGAAACCTCAACGCCATTGATGCTACCTGTCCGTTGGTCACAAAAGTCCATCTTGAAGCAGTGAAGTACGCGCGTGAGGGATATACGATTTTTCTAATCGGACATGAGGGCCACGACGAAGTGATCGGAACAATGGGCGAGGCTCCTGAGGCTATGATTCTCGTTGAAGACGTTGAAAGCGTCGAAAAACTAGACGTGCCGGCCGACGCTAAAGTGGCTTACCTCACTCAAACGACGCTTTCGGTGGACGACGCCAATCGCATCATCGAAGCGCTCGAGGCCAAGTATGTCAATTTGGTCAGTCCTCCCAAGGCCGACATTTGCTATGCGACCCAAAATCGGCAGGAGGCCGTGCGAAAAATCTCTAGTCGTGCCGATTTGTGTTTGGTCCTCGGCAGCCAGAACAGCTCCAACAGCCAGCGTCTGCGTGAGCTTGCTCAAACCGACGCCGGTATCCCAGCCCATCTGATCGACGGCAAAGCGGATTTGCAAGAGGATTGGTTTGAGGGCGTGGAGAACGTGCTTGTCACCGCAGGCGCCAGCGCACCGGAGACTGTGGTTGAAGAGTGCATTGATTGGATGAAAGAGAAATACGGCGCGACAGTGGAACCGGTGATGGTCCGAGAAGAGAACGTGAGTTTTCCATTGCCGAAGAAGTTACGGCAATTGCAGGGCTAGAGAGTCGTTTGGTGGCCAAAATCGCAAGACTTTGGATCGCCACAGAGCCAATTCTCCAATCTATTGCGAAATAGGCTACCAAGTGAGCTTTTACGGATGGCCGGGGTGCCATGTTTACGCGATCTCCGATGCTTGATTCAAGCGTATACCAGAAACATGCTCACGCCAGCTTTACCGCTACCTGATCTATCGCGTAAGCATGCCCCTAATTGTTCGTAACACTTCTCGGTAAGGCGTGAAGCATGGCACCCAAAAATCAGGTCGCGTTAAAACGCTAGTAGCATTGGCTGTTCTTATTTCCGCCGTGGGGCAAGTTCCGCTGCGTCGATGTTTCCAAATAGGATATCGGTTGTCGGATCGTGACCTTGGAGAATAATCGAACCTGCCTCCAGTCGCAGACCCTTGCGCGGATTAGGATGCGGCTTGCGTTTGTCTGTCCAGTCGGTGACTTGATAACCGTTGACCCAAACGCTGACGTGCGGCCCGACGGCGACAATCGTTTTGGTAAACCACTTCATGTCTTGAGCATTGACCCGCCGCGCGTCCTGCCGACGAAAGATCCCGCCAGTACCGCAATCGACAGGCTTGGTCGGATCACCATCGCGCATCTGATTCTGAATCTGGCTTTCGTAACCGTTGGTGAATTCGCCCGGAATACTGCGAAAGAAGATTCCCGAATTGAGCCCCTGCGCGTTGGTCCGGCAACTGGCTTGCAAAACAAAATCGCTCAACAGCTTCTCGCTTTCTAACTGCCCGCGTCCCGAAAGCATCTTCAGCTCACCCGCTTCGGTGACCTCGAACGAACTGGCTCCTTTTTGAGAATCGTCCCAGCCGTCAAGGTTCTTGCGATTGAACATCGGTGTTAGACCAAGCGGTTTAAGGAATATATTCTTAAACGCAATGTCCCCCTTGTTAAACTGCAAGCCGATATACCCGCGCCCCGGGTTACTCGATTTAACCTCGTTGACTTGGCTGCCGTTGACCCAAACCTTGACGCTATCACCAGAACAAACAATCTGCATCTGGTTCCAATCGCCCACGTTTTCTGGCACGGAAATCGAAGCCTTTTGTCGTCCGACGATTCCGCCAGTGGGAAACGGATTCTCTGGTGGCGCGATGTTGATTTCAAAACAATCAGAGGAAACCTTCTTGGGCTTGGGGCTGGTGCGGACAAAAACGCCGCTGTTGGTCTTACGACTTGCCCTAAACTTCAGCGCGAGATGAAAATCTGAAAACTGCGAGGTGGTCCTCAGCAGCCCAACTCGACCGGCAGTCGCCGTGATCGCTCCGCCGGCCACTGTCCAATCCACTTCCGATTCAGTTTTAAACCCAAACAAACTCTCACCATCGAATAAACTGATCCAGCCTGCGGCGATCGAGCCCTCGGAAAGCTCTCCCGCGGTCGTTGTTTTTGGGGGCCGGAGAACTGCTGGCGAGGCTGACTGAGAAAAAACTATCGACGAACTGAACCCAAGCGCAGTTATTAGGGTCGTCCGTATCACAAGGGAAAAAATGGAATTCATCGACAAATTTTGGAGTTCAAGAAGCAAAAACGAAAAAGAAAGTTAGTGATAACTGACTGACTTCCGTGGAATAAAAGCTATTTTCTACCATAATAGTCACGCTAGAGGCTAACGCCTCATTGCATCAAGCCGAACTGTTCCACAAACTTGTTCGGTTCAAATTTGCGGTGAGCCCAAGTCCGACGCATGCATGATTTCCCAGCCTGATCTACTTCAAGAACCAAACAACCGCTTTTCTCCCAAGCCACATCTGTGAATTCTTCTACTTCGTCTCGCAAAAAAAATGACCGACCCTACGTGTTGCTGACCGGCGGTACGGGTCTTGTCGGCCAATACCTACTGAAGGACTTCCTCGCCTCCAACACTTTACTGGCCGTACTTGTGCGGCCAAGTAAGAAGCTAGAAGCTCGTGAACGCATCGAAGCCACAATGCAGCGTTGGGAAAAAAAGCTCGACCACCATTTACCGCGCCCGGTCATTTTGGTCGGAAACATCAACGAATCGATGCTGGGCCTGAGCGACCACGACCAGTGCTGGGTCGCGAATCACTGTGATACGATTTTGCACAATGCGGCCGTCCTCAAATTTGCGGGCGCCGACAAAACGCAGGAACCGTGGCGAACAAACCTCGGAGGCACCGAAAACGTGCTGGAATTTGCAGCCGCTTCGAGCATCGCTCACTTGCACTACGTCTCTACCGCGTATGTTTGTGGAATCCGTGATACAGTCGTCATGGAATCTGAACTGAATATTGAACAATCCTTTCGCAATGACTACGAAAGCAGTAAATTTCACGCCGAGCAACTGGTTGCCGCTGCGGATCATTTTGAAACGAAAACTATCTATCGCCCTGCGGTAATCGTTGGCGACTCTCAAACCGGTTTTACTTCGACCTACCACGGTATGTTTTTGTACCTGAGGCTGCTTTCGACGCTGATTCCGTTACAACAAAAAGACGAAAACGGCATCTACCAAACACCGATCAAGCTTCCGATGACCGGTGAAGAGCCAAGGAATCTTGTACCGGTCGATTGGGTGTCTAGTGTGATCTGTCACCTAGTGAAAACCAAAAGCGCTCACGGGCGGACTTTCCATCTGGTGCCAGACGAATGTTCGACGACCCGAATGTTTATCGATGCCTGTTGTGAATACTTTCATTCTGGCGGCGTCGAGTACATGGGAGAAGGCGAGCGTGTAGGGGAATCGGGTTTTGCGAAGATGTTCTTCCAGAACGCGAGAATCTACCAAGACTACGAAACATCCGATCCGCATTTTGACAAAACGAATCTGACCAAGTTCGCCGGACACCTTGAGTGTCCCGTCATCAATTCAAAAACCATCAAACGTTTCATCAAATTTGGCGAATCTGATAAGTGGGGGAGACGCCGCCAAGATGTCCCGGTTGTCGAATCTTGGTTTGATGACCAGTTTCAACGCATGAGCGCGCTATTAGAGCGGCTGTTCCACGAAAACACCATCGATCCGGTGAAGCCAAATTCAATCGTCGAAATTGGCGTCAACGTGATAGGCCCCGGTGGCGGACAATGGACTTTGACCGGATTTCGCGGCGGCGAGTTTCACTGCCTTCCGGGCTTAGTCAATAACCAGATTCCAACGCTGACAATCGACTCAAGTCGACTTCAGGTCCTGTTAGAAGAGTTTGAACAATTGACGCTCCAACCGGCCGATGGCAAATGGGACCAGTTCGCCGAAAAATTCGGGGCAGCCATGACGTTTGGAAATTAATCGTCGGCGGAGTTTTAGGAATGTTTTCAAAAATGGCTGGAAACATCGATCCTCGGATTCTCTGTCCGACGATCATCTTCGTCGCCATCAACTCCGTGAGGACGGAACCCTAAAGCCAACAACTCTTGTGAATCTTTGCTTTCACTGCGTAGACCGGCCACGGCGTCGGTTTTCTCAATCAGTTCGACGGTGCCGTTGGCATCCACTTTGTAGCTAACGCCTCGCCACCATACCTGATCCAGAAAACATGCCTCCCATGCAGCAAGCGGGTACATCCACTGCGTCAACAATGTGCCGCAGAACTGCATCGGTACGTTGAAGTACCCCGAATTTGGCAAGCGGTTGAAACTCTCACGTCCGTCTAAAGCTTTGGAATTGGATTTCTCAATCAACCACAAGAGCCACGAATTGATCACCTGCCAAGCAAGGTAGGCCTGAATCAACGTCCACATCGAACGGAATTCGCCAAAGATCAGCATCAAGATTATCACGACCGGCGAGGCGATCGCCACCAAGCCCGACGCCAACGCGTGTGCCGCTACCCATGACCACTTAGGATGGTGTAGTCGAACAGTCAACAGTTGCCGTGTGATCCACTCAAATGCACCGGAGAGAGAAATGCTCCCGGAGCACTCCAGTACGAGGTCAGGCACCCGATGTAACGTTAGTTTGTGTTTTTTTAGCGGTTCTATTAGCGCGGTATCTTCGCAGAATGTTTTCTGCCAAAGTTCCACTAAACCACATCGCTTGATGGTTTCCGTTCGCAGTGCAAGCGATCCGCCCCAAGGAACTTGATAGCGCTGCATCTGCACAACAGCCGCAGCGTTCCAAATCTTCCGCATCCATGCGCCGGGACTGTTATTCTGCGGAGCGTACCAACGATTACCAGTGGTCGCACCGACAGACGGGTCCGCCAACGGTGTTACCAAATCCGACAACCAAAATTGATCTGGGATCGTATCAGCATCAATAAATGCGATGACTTCGTACCGAGACGCAACCGAGCCAATGGCTTGGATGATGGCAGAGCACTTGAGGCTGCAAGTCTTCAGAGGTGACCGTAGCGTCTGGACGATAGGCTTTGATTTTCTGTCGGCAAAGAAACTGGCAACGGTCTCAAGAACGGGATCCCCTTGGGAATCAACGATTATGAATAACTGATAGTCGGTGTATTCCTGACAGATCAGACCTGTCAGGCACTCGACAAGATTTTCTTCTTGACCTTTGAGACATAAGACGATGGCAGTTGGCGGACGAAAATCAGGTACTTGAGCGCTGGCGACTTCACTGCCCAAGGCCGACTCAGAGCCTAGCCTAGCGTGTTTGTCCTGTAGATTGTTAGCAACATGGGCGCTGTTCATAAACGCCTGATAGCCGAAAACATAGATCACCTGCATCGCAATTAAACAGAGCGTCAACAGAGCGAGCAAGAATGCAAGTAGGGATAACATCGACTGGATATTTCACTGAGAAGAAAGATATTTTGGAACTCTAGGGAGCGAAAACCTCTTTAATGTTAATCAGACATCAGTCGCTTGATTCTCGGAAACGGAGAATTTCCTAATTCGGTGCATTCCCAGACACTTTAACCCTTCTATCCCGATCGCGCATGAGCCAACTGCCTGATATTGAGCGTGCTGGAACAGCCTCACGCCACCAAGGCTTTGACGCGGTTGGCTTGCCAAGAGCAGATCTATCTTGGGTCTCATTCCAAGACCGACCAGTGATTCAGCGTATCACAAGTAGCGAGAACTGCAGAGCCAACTAAGTTACGTCGGCTGTCGCTCTGATCTCGGTGTGGACAGTGGAGAGCGTCCGAATCCATGGAGACACTCCCTCAGATTTCATCGTCACCGAATTCGCCTTGGCCGTCCCGCGATCCTCATAGATGCCAAAAACCACAACGTACCAATCGTTCATTCGGCCACGCTTACGATACACAGCATAGTTTCCCAATTCGGCTTGCTCAGCGACGAATTTCATCGCTCGACTCTCTTGGCTGGACATCGTCAGTTGGATCGTGTAACAATCGCCAGATTGCTTTAGCAACCAATCAGCGTCTCTAATCTCGCGTTGCTGATTGTTAGATTTTTGCTCGGCACGTTCAACCTTCTTCAGTCCATCTAAGACCCCCTGATTAGACCTCTCGCGGTGCCTCGCAGCCTGAACAGTCGGAGGACTCGTCGTCTCTTCCTTGGTTTCACTTTTATTCTCGGAAGAAATTTCGTTGATATCGACCGGCCTCCCGTAGTGAAAACCTTGAGCGTATTGAATGCCCAACTGTTTCAGTACTTGGTGCTCACTAGAATACTCGATGTATTCCGCCATGGCTGTTATTCCCAGCTCTCTGACCATTTTTGTCATCGCTGAAACCAACCGCCGGCGTTTTGAGCTTGCCTTATCGATGCCCTGAATCAACGCGCTATCAAATTTGACGATGTCTGGCGCCATCTCGCTGAGCTCGGACAAACGTATCTGCCCCGCTCCAAAATCGTGGATCGCGAGGAGAATATCAAGATCCAACAACAGCTTTCTGATCTCAATAAATGAATCAGGTGAATTCAAAATTAACTCGGGAACCTCCAAGACGATATCTCGATCAGGAAATGACTCTCGGATCTCGTTCAAAGAATCTTTCAGATCACCGCTCTCTAACTCCGTCAAATGAGTGTTGACGAACAGCATCAAATCCCCGGGCAGGCCTGCCTCAGCAGCCTCAATCCCTCGCTGGCGGAGGACTCGACTAAGCTTCGCCTCTTTTTCAAATTCCAATGCCGCTGCAAACATTTCGTCGGGTGTATTGAGACCAAACATGCGGCTGCGACCAAGCACCTCATAGCCGATACACTGCCGAATCGCACCCGATATGTCATAGATGGGTTGAAAAAATGGCGTGGCTCCTGAATCCAGTAGCCGTTGAAACTTTTCTTCTGGAGTTTCGGGGGCAATTTCGGGAGCACCATTTTCCAACGTCGCCATTGGACGGCGCACACGACTGTGAGATTGAAGCTCTACGGTGAAACGGCAATTACCGAACAGAACCGTATCATTCTCACGCAAACGGATGCGTTCTCTGATGCGCTGCTCATTGTGGAATGTTCCATTGGTACTATTGAGGTCGTAAAGCCATAACTCCCCTTCCTCTTCTTCAAGCACCTCCGCATGAAGCCCGGAAACGTTTTGGCTGGCAAGGCACAGGTCACAACCCTCCCGTCGCCCAATTCGAAATGGCGGCGTAAGAGGAATGCGCTCAGGCATCTGGTCGCTTTCACAGTCGTCGGCGACGAAGAACCAGAGCTCAGATGGTTTTGTGACGATCGTTTGAGTTTGCATTTGGATACCGGAGCCTATCTGACCAACTCTATTTTTTTCGGCTTACCAGCTAACCACCCCCACACTCTCTAGCAGGAATCAAAAGGAAAGATCTTTGTGGACAGCATCAACGTTCGGCGCATGCGGCCTATAACGGATGTATCAATTTGCCTACCGGAGCAACTGAACAGACTGCCATTTAGATCCCGCAAATTTGTGCTTGTTAGTTCGCAGAAAAACAAGGCAGGCAACTCCTGCAGCCTCGGTTGTTGAGTGAACTGATGCACCGCCAAAACACGATCACTTGTGATTCCGAAGTTGAGCAGCTAAAAACTTTTCAATGAGCCGTTCCAACTTAAACAACAGGCTAACGCGACAGCAAAGGACAGAAACTTGAAACCAACTTCCTACGAGATCTTGGCAGCGGACGACCCAACCAGCATTCTAAATTTGTTGCGCTGCCTAGGAGTTTGCAAATCCAGCGAGACGATCACGCAAGTTTCAAAAGCTGGTGAAGGTAACATGAATCTTGTGCTTCGGGTCGAGACGACTCGCCAGTCAGTAATCGTCAAACAAGCGCGACCTTGGGTCGAAAAGTATCCAGACATCCCAGCCTCTGACGAGCGCATTCTCTCCGAAATTGAATTTTATCGTTGCATATCGAACAACAGTAACATCCGTGCTGCGATGCCCTCCATCCTAGCCTCGCTACCGCAACAGCGCGTTATGGTTATGGAAGATCTCGGTGAGGCCAGCGACCATACTTCCCTCTATCAGACCAATGTAAATCCCAAAGAAGTGAATACGGTTTTCCTGCAAGCCATCGACTGGGTGACACAGTTACATAAGCTTGATCTCAAAGACAAGCGAGCCATCGGTTGCACTGGCCTGCTTAAACTCAATCATCAACACATGTTTTCAATTCCGCTTAACGACCCGCCGATGATCGATCTGGAACAAGTATGCCATGGCCTAACTCAAGCCAGTCGTTCGTTATGCGCTGACAATTCGGTCCGAATCCAAATGAAGAGGCTTGGAGAGATTTACCTCGCAGGTGGAGGTCCGCTATTGCACGGTGACTACTACCCGGGATCGTGGTTGAAAACAGAACACGGCTTTCGAGTCATCGACCCTGAGTTTTGTTTCTGCGGGCCTACGGAATACGACCTTGGCGTTCTTGCAGCTCACTGGATTTTCTGCGGCAGCGAAGCAGATGAGACAACGATCAACCGCGTGTGCAATGGCCTAAGCCGGGTTTCTCGTCCGCTAATTTTCGGCTTTGCGGGCAACGAACTTATTCGAAGACTGATTGGAGTCGGCCAGCTTCCGTTGGATGCCGATATTTCCCGACGTACAGCATGGCTTGACTGCGGCGTTCGATTTTTACGTAGATCAAATTAAGGTAAACGAAGCGTTGACGAAGGTTCAGTAAAACCCCCGTACAAGGCAAGATCAATTCATTGGCAAAGCCAATGTCCAACTCTCCCACTTTGCAATTCAGCCTTTGTACTAAGCGGCTGTGTTTTGTACGTCTGCAAACATTTGTTTTGTAATGATGCTGTCGTTTTGCCATTTTTGTGACTAGTCAGTTCCTTTTTTTTGGCTTTTCGGGGATCAACTCAGTTTATTGAGTCATCTCACCGTGACTGCTGCGTCTGATGTTGAAGTTCACTACTCCCCTATTAAGGATTAAGCTCATGTATCGAATTCTATCCTGTTTTACTTTGTTAGCTTTTGCCGCAATCGCACTATCATCGTCATCAACAGCAATGGCCCAAAGTGGATTCCGCAGTTCGGCGCCCGCATACTCTGCACCTACGCGAATTTTCCGACAACCACTGCAAAGAAGTTATTACTCGCCGGGTTCAGCAACTCGAACTTACTCTGCGCCAACCGTTCAGGGAGGCTCGGCAACTCGTGTCTATTCTCCCCCGGTTTATTCAGCACCTGCCCAGCAAGGCTCAGCAACTCGTGTCTATTCAGCTCCGACTTACTCAACTCCAACGTACTCGGCACCGACGTACTCAACTCCAACGTATTCGGCACCGACCTACTCAGCGCCTACCTACTCAGCACCAACCTACTCAACGCCAAGTTTTGGTGGTTCAGGTAGCCGCTAGAAGTCGGATTTGCCAAACATCGGTAGGAAGCCATAACCCTTTGAAAAAGCCATGCCCTGAAGGTCATGGCTTTTTTTGTCAAGCAAACCAAAATCAGCCTTGGTCGCAGTTCTCAGCCAATAGACTGCTTGATCAACGGCTAAGCCCAAAAACTGCATCCTCAACTCATTTAGCTTTTTTTGTTATCGGCCTGATTTGGTACAATCGAAAGACATGTCGATAGCAACACCATTGCTCCTCAGTCGCCAATTTTTTGGATAGATCATCTAATGAAATTCGTATGTTTTTTCCGTTGCGTTTCTTTTGCGTCGATTTTCCTCTGCATGGGCACTGTATGGGGACAGCTCACTTTTAACTTTGTCGACGCAACCGGCGCCCCCGCGATCGGCAATCCCAACCTTGATCCTGAAGCGGTTGCCGGATTTGTGGCAGCCGGTGAGCGCTGGTCAAACATTTTTGATGATGACATCACGGTCAATATCGAAATCGATTTCGGGCCGATTCCCTCCGCGACCGGAGCGACAATTCTAGGTTCGACGGGCACTAGCCTAGTCGACTCACCGGCGGATCTTATGGGATCTTTCCCAACGTTCGATTTGCTCAAGGCTCAACTTACTTTGGACGCGACTTCCGCGGACGATTTCATTGCCGTCGGCAATCTACCTGTAGGAAACACGGCAACCAATGGGCCTCCAATTGCCCTCATTCAATTTTTAACCAATGACCGAGCTGGGAACGTTTTTCTGGACAACGACACGTCTATCGGCGGTGGAGATGTGTCGGGCCTTAATAATGCTTTGTTTGCGATCGCGCGAGCCAACGCAAAAGCGATCGGTTTAGTCGCCGGCGATGATACCGCCATTGACGCGACGATCACTTTCAATAGCTCTATCAATTTTGATTTTAATCCCGACGACGGGATAGCCTTCGGAGCCACGGACTTTGTCGGCGTCGCGACTCATGAGATTGGTCATGCCATGGGGTTTGTCTCTGGAGTAGATGTAGTTGACACATTTACCGGAAGTGGTCCCTCGGCAGCAACGGACATCAATGGTGGTGCGGCGGGCATTGGAGAGTTGGATTCATTCGCCCTGTTCTCAACGCTCGACCTTTTTCGTAGAAGCGACGCGGCATTCGCCGCCGATCCGAATGCATTTGACTTCTCGACGAGCACTGACGTTTTCTTTTCAATTGACGCTGACCTAAGCGATGGGGACGACATCTTGCTTGAGACCGGTGGATCCAACGGGACTGGACAACAAGCGTCTCATTTTCTTGAAGGCCCACCGACCCTAGGAATCCTTGATCCAACGGCTGCTCCGGGGGAATTGCTGTTGATCTCAGACAATGACATTCTGGTTTTTGATGTGATTGGATACGACCTCGCCATAATTCTTGGAGACGTCAACCAAGACGGATTCGTGAACTTTTCAGATATTCCTGCTTTCATTTCCATCCTCATGGTTGGAGAATTTCTCGAAGAGGCAGACACGAATCAGGACGGTACGGTGGATTTCATTGATATTGAGTCTTTCGTTGCCTTACTGAGTGCTTAGCAGTTCTCGGGCTAACCTAGCTTACGAGCGAATTTCCCCTCATCGAACCAACAGTTACAAAATCCCATTGGCGGGTCCGTAAATTTGGTGTTGCTGCAAATTTCTGCTTTCGATGAACGTCCTACCGATCAATTCGTAACCGGCGAAATTGACCAATTCCCCTTGGGAATAAGGATCGCGCTGGTAGCTACAGCGCGCTGACCAAGAAAACATTTAATTCTCTAATGCCAACGCCCGACCCGAACGCTTTCTTGGTCCCATCGATCCTGACAGACCTCGACAGATACCGCACGGGCTGGTCATATTGGCCCGGATCTTGAGCTTGGTAACAACATTAAACATGTTTTTGCGCCTCGCAGCGCAATGACATTGAAAGCAATTTCAGCGGCAAGTAACATATCGTGGTCGGTGAAACCGAGGCGAGCCTTGCCCTCGTAATACGTCTGAGACGTTTTTGCAATTTCTAGTTCAGCAGAAGCACTCTCGCGTCTTCAAAAGGATCGACACAAATCATATGAGGGAAGCGACGACAATATGGTAAAGTGGAAAATCAAACGCGGAGACAAGGTTGCCGCTGGCGTATCGAGTGACAAAATACGACAGCTTGCCGCTGCAGGGAAATTAAGAAAGACCGATCTACTTTGCAAGGAAGGAACAGAAAATTGGGTTGCTGCGGCCAAGGTAAAGGGGCTTTGGAAAGCCGAGACGCCAAGTAACGCCGAGAAGGTCCTGCCTAAGGCCCAACCGTCCCCCGACGCTTCGGTGGCAGCGTCGACGGCCTCAGAAAACACTTCCGTGACACCCGCTCCTGAAGTATCCGAGAGCGCGAGCATTCAGCGGGAGCCGATGCCCGAACCGGCGACCGAGCCAGTTCCAGAACAAGAGGTGACAGAGCCGGTTCACCAGCAGCAAGAGAGCGAAGAAGTTCAAGAGCCAGCTCACGAACAAGCGACGACAGAAGAGTCAGCAGATCCCAACGTTCAGACTTATACTGACGACGAACCTGACGACGAACCTGACGACGAACCTGACGACGAACCTGACGACGAACCTGAAGAAGAACCTGAAGAAGAACCTGACGACGAACCTGAAGATGAACCTGACGACGAACCTGAAGATGAACCTGAAGATGAACCTGACGACGAACCTGAAGATGAACCTGACGACGAACCTGAAGATGAAGTCTTAGAAGAACCCTATGATGACGCAGAGCAAGCCCCCCGGAAGAAATGGCTTGTGCCCGTTATCGCCGGAGGCATCGGATGCTTTTTACTCTTTGGGCTGCTGTCAATTTTAATGAGTGGACGAGGCTCGGAGGATAGCCAGCAACGAGGAGTAATACAGGCACAGCAATCCAACTCCAGCCAGCGACAACAGCCCCGCGCGACGTACGACACAAACAGCAAACTCTCCCTGACGCAGGCTTTTTTTCCTCCAAACATTGCTCGAAATTTTGAGTACTCCACCAGAAAGTTTGAAAACAACACGACTGTAGCGGTCTACAGCAAAACTCTCGTTGAGAAGTGGAACTCTGAAACCGAGCTTTATTTCCACGAAAAGGGGTTTAGAAACTACGGCCAATCAGTTCCCTTCAAGATTAGCAACGGATACGTACAACTCAAGGCAAAAGAGAACTGGTTTCGCTTTTTGAAGTTAAACGCAAAAGTTGGCGACAGTTGGACGCCAGGCAACGGCGAGGACGAGACACTTGACTGGGCGGGAAAGGGAGAACTAAAGCTGCTCGGCTTCAAAACGGCCGACTCTACCGATGTCGCTGTCGTTGAATTCACGGCAAAGCCTGAGCTACCTGTGCCATCCTATCTGATACCCGCTGCATTTGATTTCGGCTTCATGGAGGACGGTATTGGCCCAATCGAAGGCAAAATCAGATTTGAGTTGGGCGATGGCCTCGGGCTTCTTAGAGCCGATGCGATTGTGCCCAAGGGCATGCGTCACAGATCCGGCGGCGGCCGCGATAGTTCCGAATGGATTTTCGCCACGAGGTTACGCAGCAGCGATCCCAAGAACGGCGGCGCGACAACCTCCAGCGGTAGCGCCATCAAGTAATCTGCGTCTGGCCGACAAGAAAAAAATAGGGATCTGCTGAAATGTAAGCAAATCCCCATTTTGAAAAA
>CALHPU010000037.1 GCA_938036435.1 uncultured Pirellulaceae bacterium
CCAGAACTTAGTGGCACGAAGTTCTTGTTGAATTAGCCATTTCAAATGGATGTAGTGGGATTCGCCAGAATTCCTTTAAGAAGAGCCGGTTGGAATTCTGGCGAATCCCACTACGATTTCCAAGGCAGCCATTAAAATCCGGGAAGAGCCTTTTTCGTTGGACCATTGGAAATTTCAGGCAAGTGACGCTTCAATCCTACCGTCACGCTAGCACTACAAGCGATTGATTCAGCCTCTATTTTTGGTGCCATTGGTATCTTTGCCAAATTCGGAACAAGTTTACACGACCGTTTTCCCGATGAGAGAAAAACAGCGTATTCCGGGGGGTAACGTGTACTCGCAGTTAGCGCCCGATTTTTGAATGTCACCAAGGCGTGAATCAAATGCGATTTCAACACAACAGAAAACTTGCCTCGTTAACCCTAACGATACTATTGGGGGTAGGCTTCACGGGATGCCAGCGTACTCAGTTTCCCTCCAACCCGTTTGCAGGCAAACTTCCCTCGCTGCCGATGCCCAAATTGCTCAGCGGTAAACTTCAGGCTCCACGCGTGCAACCAATAGCAAGCAAGCTGCCTGTTCCAAAACTGCCAAGTCTTCCGCGCCCAAACTTCGGCAACCTAGCGCGCACTATTCGAACACCAGCGGCTGAAGCAATTGCCGCGCGTTCCAACCAACCGCTGGCAACTCCTGCGAAAATTTTCGATACGTCTTCAGCTGACAAACAACTTGCCGCAGCAAAAATGCCTAAGGAAGTTAAATCAAGTCTTGATCGTGCACGAAAAGCGGCCGAAGCAAGCCGCGATGCGATCAAAACTCAGCAAAGCGATTTCAACAGCGCTGTTGCAAACACGACAGCCTCTTCTGGCGATGACCTGTTTTCCAAGATCAAAACGAAACCAAGCTCCTCCGCTACACTTGCCGGCAAAAGACCAAACAATGGAGGCCTTTGGGGAGACTACGAGGCCAAAGCAAGTTCTGGCAGTTCCAACAAGAACAAAGGAGACTTCAACAACGGAGACTTCGAAGAATTGGCGAAAGTAAACCCAAGGCTTTACGACCAATACGGGAAACTCACCACCAGCAACGGTGGCTCTGACTCCAAAGACGTAGCCAACAAGACCAAAAAGAACTTTGATTTCCAACCGGACAACATGCCCAACAAGCAGCTGGCGACAAAATATGGAAACGCAACTGATAAGGTTAGCTCGGAAAATCCCCAAGCCGAGATTGCCAGCCTACGAAGTCAACTGATGGAGCTGCGTTCGCGCGGAGAGGGCACTTCTGACCAATTGAAAATCCCACATCGTTCTGCTTTCGACATTGCGGGGCTTGCTCCTGCCAAACCGGACGCCAAGAAACCCGAACTGCCGATTCACCGCGGGTTTGGTGATGCCGCCTCTTTGGGCAATCGTCAGCAAACGGTTCAAATCCCTGACCCAACAGCGCCACCGAACATTCTAAGAGCCGCCGCGCCACCGACGCCCGGCATGGTAGCCACTCTCGAGATCAAAGGACAATCAAACCAAGCGGCCGCCGACACGCCCGCTGAAGAGCTTCCGGTCGGCAACACATTGTCTGCCAAACTTAAGTCCTCGGAAAGCTTGGTAAGTGAAAACATGGTCAACAACGATTTCGTTGGTTTGCAAAACACCGATTCAAGTAAAGAGACCGATCAGAACTCGATTCCAATGCTACGCGGCATTGCTAAAGAAACGGCCCCCAACATGGAGCTTCCCCGCCAATTGTCACAGGCTTCGCTCGACGCACTCGAAGCGGCAAAACAGGCAAAGCTAAAACAGCCACTGCCAGAGGTAAACAAGAAATCAGTTCCGCTTGTCGGTGGTTTTGAAAACCCAAAGATCGCATCAAAACAACTTCAACCGCTGGAAACCCAGCCCATGCAAACCTTTCAGCAACCATCGAACGCTTTCCCGGGCCACTTTCAAGCTCAGCCTCCATCGCGCCAGCAACAGGTGACAACGAACCAGTTCTTTAATCGCGCCGCTACTGAACCGCCGAAGAAAGCTGAATCGTCCACTCGAGTTGCCGAGGCACAGTCGTTTTCTCCATCTCTTCCAGAGGGATTAACCACCGGAGACGGAACCTACTCTCCGGGCAGCGTCCGTACTTTAGAGAAGAAGCTTTGGTAGATGGGACATGCGTCGACCAACGACAGGCTTAAGAGCCCGAATCGGTGTCTTGTTCAACTGGCTCTTGTTCAACTGGCTCTTGTTCCCCCGAAGCCATTTCAGCTTTGCGCTGCTTTAAGAACGCGAGAAAGTCAGTGATCTCTTCCTCGTCGAGGAGTTTCACTGCTTTCTCTTGTGCTGCGAGAGCATCATCTAGACGACGCATCACGAACAAAAGATGAGCCATGATATCGATCGTGGCACCCTTGATCATTTCCTGATCATCCGTCTCAGTCGACATGGTTGCGATCTCTTCCTCTATCGCAGCAAGGGAATCGTTCAAGATGTCCTCGGAAACTTCACCTCGGCTGTTCTTGAGTTCGACGACCTTCCAAACCAATGCCGCCACTGCCCCTTCCTCTTTGGAAAACGCTTCTAAGGTCTCCTTGAAGAACGCACGACCCTCTTTGCTTGGCAATCGCATCGCCATCATCGCGCGTTTGAACCGTAAGGATAACTGATCCTCTTGCCCGTAAAGCGAAGACAATTCACCAGACAAATCAAAAGCTCCGGCGTAGTCGTTGACTTGCAACGCTCTGCCAATTCGCTCATTGAGCGAGGCAATTTCTTTTTGGTCGGCATAGTACTTTTCTCTGTTCCAAGAATCTCCGACGACTTTTTTTAGAATCGGGTCAAGATCTGCTGGATGTCCGGACCATTCAATTTCGCCCGTCTTTCCAACAACGAACGAATGAGGAATACCCGTTGATCCAGTTCCAAGGAATGAAGTGTGAGTTGAGCCGTCAGGATCCGCGGCCACTGTATACTCATTCATGTACTTCTTGAACGCAACGCCGGAGCCATCAGGAAAATCACGTTCCTTCAACATCAAGACCTCGTCGGGCGTCTCTTCGGTAATACTCAGGAACCGGACTTTCTCCCCGTAGTTTTTTTGCAGGCCAGCGATTTCCGGCATCATGGCAATACACGGGCCACACCATGTCGCCCAGAATTCAACCACGTAAACTTGACCTTGCTCGAATTCCGTGACCTCTCCGTACTTACCATTTCCGTCAGTGATCCAATCGGACACTTCGAGATCGGGGGCATTGTCACCCGGCTCAAGTGCCTGCTGAACCGCAAACTGTCCCAGTGTCAAAGGTGAACTTACCCAAACCGTCGAAAGAACGATCGCGCACATCAGAAAAGGTAAAAATACTGAACTAGAAACGCTTTTTATATCAATCACTCGCAAACCTTCACTTCAAATAAAATAGCTTCTCAACACCTGCGAAGCCTTCTCAGTATGCCTTAACCGCAATAGATTTCAGCCACCTCATTACGTTTGGTGAACAAAATCCTTAAGTTTCTAACAAGCGATCGGAATGACGTGTCGTCCGTCCTCGCCCAGCGGCATCTCAGCGGACATCACAACCGAATCCATTGATAGTGGCGCGTAAAGATGTGGAAACAAGGCTCCTCCGCGCGACGGCTCCCACTTAAGTTCATCGCCCAAACTATCCGCATTAACGCTGACCAATAACAAATCTGACTGGCCGGCAAAATGCTTCTCAACCGTCTCCCGCAATTGTTCGGCAGTTGAAAAATGGATGTAGCCATCGGCTAAATCAATCGCAGCGCCATGGAACTCGCCCCGCTCTTTAGCGACGGACCATTCTTGGGCTGATACGACTTTGTAGATTAGACCCTTGCCATCGTTGCCATCTGAACCCGACATTTTTGTTCCTTATTCACTTAGAGTAGCAGCTATCCTGAAACCACGGGCCGGACAAGAGTGTCCAATCTCCGACGAGGTTTCGGGAAAGGTTCTTTGACTAACGACTCGGAGAGTCGTTCTACGTAGCCCGACTCTCCGACTATTCGAGTCGCCCCCAAAAAATCATCCATCTGACTTTGCAGTAGCTACAAGCGAAACAAGGTTTTCTTTTTCGGCCGCGTACTTGCGAACGTCCTCTGAGATTTTCATGCTGCAGAACGTCGGACCACACATCGAGCAAAAATGTGCGGTCTTGGCGCCTTCTGCCGGCAACGTTTCATCGTGGTATTCAATCGCTCGCGCAGGATCGAGTCCCAGAGCGAATTGATCACGCCAACGAAATTCGAAACGTGCCTTGGACAGCGCGTTGTCGCGAATCTGAGCAGCCGGATGCCCTTTGGCAAGATCCGCCGCGTGAGCAGCAATCTTGTAGGTGATCACTCCTTCGCGCACGTCGTCGCGATTGGGCAGCCCCAAGTGTTCTTTGGGCGTCACGTAGCACAGCATCGCACAGCCGTACCAGCCGATCTGTGCCGCGCCAATTCCTGAAGTAAAATGATCATATCCCGGAGCAATGTCAGTCGTTAGCGGTCCCAGCGTGTAGAAAGGAGCCTCGTGGCACCACTCGATTTGCTTTTGCATGTTCTCTTGAATCAAGTGCATTGGCACGTGCCCCGGCCCCTCATTCATCACTTGGCAACCTTTGGCCCAAGCGCGTTTGGTTAGCTCTCCTTGCACCTCAAGCTCGGCCAATTGAGCATAGTCATTGGCATCAGCAATCGATCCGGGACGCAGACCATCTCCAATTGAGAAACTAACATCGTAAGCGGCGCAAATATCGCAGATCTCATCCCAGTGCTCATAGAGGAAGTTCTCTTTCTCGTGGTGGATACACCATTTGGCGAGAATCGAACCGCCACGCGAAACGATGCCCGTCATGCGTTTTGCGGTGTGGGGAACGAAGGCTCGCAGAACACCAGCGTGAATCGTGAAATAATCCACGCCCTGTTCAGCCTGTTCAATCAACGTGTCGCGGAACAGCTCCCAAGTCAGTGCTTCGATGCTTCCGCCGGTCTTCTCCAGCGCCTGATAAATCGGAACCGTTCCAATCGGCACCGGACTGTTGCGGATGATCCACTCCCGAGTGGCATGGATGTTCTTCCCGGTGGAAAGATCCATCACGGTGTCGGCGCCCCACTTGGTCGACCATCGCATTTTCTCTACTTCTTCATCGATGGTTGACGTGACCGCTGAGTTTCCGATGTTGGCATTGATCTTCACAAGGAAGTTCCGCCCGATGATCATCGGTTCGCATTCTGGGTGGTTAATGTTTACGGGAATGATCGCGCGGCCTCTGGCAACTTCCGAGCGCACGTACTCTGGCGTGATAAACGCTGGCGTCATCGCGCCCCAAGTCTGCCCGGGATGCTGGTGCTCCATGCGATTACGAGGCACCTGTTTGTCCGGGTCGATCTCCGAAGGTCGCGGCATCTCGTAACCTTCAGGTGTGGTGCACAGTTGCTTGATACGCTCAGAAGCCTCGGGGGGCAGATCGTTTAGATTAGGATACTTATCGGCGATTGTCTCAAACGCCTCTTTGCGTCCAAGGTTCTCTCGGATCGCAATGTATTCCATTTCGGGAGTGATGATTCCCTGATCGGCATACCATTTTTGCGTGACCGGATGCCAACCGCTTGCGTCGCCGTCACTTCCCTTGGCACGCAAAGGACTTCGTTTGAGTCCGGGATATTCCTTGAGCCTGTTCTTGCCATCTTTGAGCGAGTTGTATTTTTCAGAGTGCGCTTCTGACAGATAGCCGTTGTCTTCCGGTTTCACGTCGCGACCTGAGTACTCTTCTACATCGTCGCGATCGAGAATCCATTGACGCCGAATAGCGGGCAGTCCTTTTTCAACATCACCTTCGAATTCCGGATCGCCCCATGGCCCAGAGCAATCGTAGACGCGTACGGGATCATTCTTCTCGATCACTCCATTGGAGTGCTCTGTGTCAGAAAGACGAATCTCGCGAAACGGAACTTTGACATCAGAGTGGATCTCACCCTGAACATAGATGCGCGTCGAGTTAGGGAATTGAGTGGGATCATTTTCGATCGCTCGAATCTCATCCGCATTGTCAATGTCCTCGGTGAATTGACCTGTGTAGTCCGCGCGTTGTTTGCCCAGTTCTTTGATTTCTGGTGTTGGCTGTTTGGGTGCGTTCATCATTTTCCCTTAAGTTGGCAACGGGGAAAAACGGACGCTGAAAGAAGGAGTCACTTTCAAGATAGAAGAGTCAGACTCCTCGCTCCCTTCGTCGGTATTATCCGTATCAGGTTCAAAGGGTTGTCCTGACAGATCAGCCAGAACTCTCAGTCCAGTTTGGACACCCCTGCGAGTAAACGATTATGCTCAATGTTTGCTTTTGGTCAAGGTTCCCTTTGTGTCACAGCCAGTATGACAAGTCTTTTTCCGATAGCAAAACAGCGTCAAGTTGCTCTCCGGTTACCGTTTTGGATTAAGAACTTTATCAAATCCCTTCAATAATCAGGTCGGCAAAATCAATCCCCGAAAACTGATTGGCGTCGTATAGTCCGCCAGTACTGAAGACATTGAACTCAATCACTTTGTTGCCAATCAAGTCGACGCCAGCCAGTTCGACTCCCGCATCGTAAAGAATTGATGCGGCCGCGAGCGCGGCGGCGCGTTGTTCTGGTGTAAGTTTTAACAGCCGCGCGGTACCGCCTGCGTGCAGGTTAGCGCGAAAGTCACCTTCCGCTGGAACGCGGTGGATGCCGGCGACGTGCTCATCCTGTTCGAGGATTTGACCGTTAAGAACAACCACTCTTTTGTCTCCGGGCTCTTCAGAGTCAATGAAGTGCTGAACGACAATGCTTTGATTCTCAAACCGGTCTAGTGACTCAGCAATGTTTTCACAGTTCGCATCAACACGAATCACATCGTTGCCTCGAGAACCTAGCAAGGGTTTGACCACGCAATCACGGTTGGATTCTCGAATGAATTTTTCTACGCGTTCCATATCGTTGGTGACCAGCATCTCAGGACGATATTCGGCTGGCAAAACGGCCACTGCCGCCTTGCTTGCGAAGAAACTAAGCCGATTTGGATCATTAACGACGCGAATGTCACTGGCTTTGGCAACTTGGCACGTTTCAAGAAACGTTGTGTGCAGAGTTGATCTTTCTAAGTCTCTGCCCGGGTTGGTGCGAATGACGACCAAGTCTTCATCGCAAACTCTAAGTGATTGAGATTCTCCAGATGCCCCAGCGGATTGGGCGAACTGTGCCACATCACGTGACGAGGCATCTTGGTGGCTCAGATCCAGCCGAAGCGCGTCGATGAAAAGGGCAGGGCGATCTTGCTGATTTGCTTTGCCGTGAATTGACACCCCATCCACGTTAGCGAGGAACACTTCGTGACCTTTGCGATAAAAGGCGGCGATCAATAGTGCGGTCGTCTGGCGATAACCAATTTCGCAAACCCGATTAACAAAAACAAATACGCGCATGGGCTACGACTTCTTGTCGGAGTCAGTAATTTTGCAAAACGTTCCGTCAAGCGCGCAACCGCTGATACTTTCGAACTTGGAACGCTCGGCCTCATCCATCAGCACACCAAGATGCAAAACTCTGGCACCCGTTTGGCCAAGTGGATTGGTGCAGTGTCCGATCGCAATGCCGTCTTCGGGAGCGTGGTATTCCTTGATGGTGTCACCAAAAATATTCATCTGGGAAGCAATCAAATCCCCTTCCTTGAACTTTTCGGCAATCTTGGGAATACAGCGCATCATCCCACCGCGTTCGGTCAGAATCCAATAGGACTTCTTACAGAGGATCGGCGGTTTGCTTGCAGTCTTTAGCGTCGAACTTTTGGACGGAACCATTCCAACGTGATTAAGAATTCTGCGTACACCTTTAACCGTCCGCGCGATTGGGTCACGTTGAAATTTGGCGGGGTCGCAGATCTCAACAGTGATCGCAGGCGTACCAGCCTCAGCCGCCGTTCCGCGCAGTGTGTAATCCGATGGCGGATTGTGCACAATAATTTGCGGCCGCAGCAAATAAGCCATTTGGGCTGTAATCGCTTGCTTGAGATCGGCGCGAACATACAGCGAATTCACGCGGCCTTCGCTGGCGGTGTGTAGATCAACAAGATAGTCAAAGTGCTGGGTGATGCGATCGACAAGGTTATACGCGTAAACTTGCGAGAGTTTCCCGTTGGGTTTGCCGGGAAAGATGTGATTTAAATCTTGGCCGTCAGTGAACTCTCGTTTTTCCTCCAGCAGCCCCGGTATGTTGGCAGCCACCAAACAAACGATCGTGCCACGAAGCGTTTTCAAGTTAATCCGTTTGAGCAACTGGTGAATGACGGGAATTCCGTTTAGCTCGTTACCATGCAGCGCAGCCGTGATGCCGAAAATCGGACCTTCTTTCTTCCCACGAGCAACAATTACCGGCACCTGAATAGGGCGCCCGATTCCATTTTCGACAATCTCAATGAACAGGCGCGAAAATTGGCCTTGGGGCAAGGTCTCAATCTCCAAGCTATCAACACGTTTGACGTGCTTTACGTTTTCGTACCCATTGGCAAGCGGTGGTTGAAGAAACTCGTTCAAAAGCCAATCTCCTCATTGAATCGCTGGTCGGAATTGATGGACTTAAACAGCTTGCGACGAAACTTGCCTTTGGTGTTAATTAGGCTCTTCGCCATTTCGTCGATTGAGACAATGCACATGACGGTTTGAAGATAGCTCTCGATCAAATCGTCCAAACCGAAGCCCAGCTGATTGAAGTCGCGGCTATCCACCAAGAGCAGGCGCTCGGGCTGAGTGCTAAAGCTGCCGTCTTCTTTCTTAACCGAAAGATTGGTACCCAACATATCCCATGACGCAGTCCCGTTTTCCAAATCTGTCGTCAGCGGTTTTCTGGCGCGGCGAGCGTAAATCGCAACAGGAAAAAAGCCGCTTGGCGAGACGCCGACCATAAATCGCAAATCCGCGGCATATAGATTCATCTTTCGGTCGGGCATGGTACCCACATGGAACATCCGTCCGAATTGACTTTGCGAACTCCAACGTGAGTTGCCAATCAGCGACTGAACAATGTAGTGATCGTATCCATGCTGAAGCTGCATAAACGCGTCGAGTTCGTCTTCGGAGGTGATCGTGTAGACGCCTTGACCGGCGTTGGAATACGGTACTTTGACGACGGCGACACCGCCCATTCGCTGCACCCACATCGGGACTTCTTCTTTGGAGACGTCCCAAATGGTTTCTGGCGTATGGATCTTCAGGCCCGAATCCATGTTCGCGGCGTTGTAAAGATCGTATGCCTTCGATGCGACCAATTTGTTTCGCCCGCCCGAAAGGCAGATCAAAACGGGGTTGTAGATCAACGTTTTGGTCAAGTGAATTGGAATACGATTCCACGGTTGTTGAGTCACATAGCGAAAGGCAGCTTTGATCGGAATTTTTTCGCCTTCTTTAATGACGAACATCATTCCTTTTTCATCAAAGACAACGTTCTTTCCAGAATCGGCCGAGTGAAACGGAACCAGCCAGACCTTCTCGCCTGTCAGGTCAGCCAATGCCGCTGCGTAGCCGGAGTTCTCCATGTGATTCTTGTCATAGATAACAGCGAAGTCACCTTTGGGGCCGCCTTTGCGTCGACTGACTTGTTCCAGAAACGAATCACGCAGCAAACGATCATAGCCGGCTTTCTCCAGTGACTCATTGACGCGCGGCATCGACTTTTGGCCGGAGGGACAAGAGTTCGTCTCGATCACCACAACTTGCCGCAATCCCGTTTCACTGGTGACATGAAACAAGTCACAACCGCCCCAACGAAAATATTTTGGTATTTTCGTCAGCAGATCGCGTACTGAATGGGGCTCAACTTCTGGGTGCAAGTGGCAATACCTCGACGCGATCCGGTCGTTGCCCATGTCCATCAAATTGCGAATCAATGGATGAATGTGCGCGTTGAGCACCCTCGGATAGAAATGATCTTCCGTTTCGAAATTCCCGGGGGCGATCTGTTTGGCTTCAGTCAACATGTTTGGTTCCTTATCGACCGAATTGTACATTTCCGCATGGCAGGTTTACAACCTGCCATACCATTTCCCCTTACGTAAAGCGCCACCGGGAGAAAGGTGTTGCAGCAGGTCGCAAAAATTCGAATTGCTTCTCAAGCTGCCAATATCGCGGTATAACTAGGAAATCGCTCCAACACAAAATGGGGCAATTCCCAAAGCTCATGTTCAGCGACCGTCCAATGCTCAATCCTTTCAAGCTCTCGCAGCACGTCAAATTCGTTTGCTTTCCCATTCTAGTTTTGGCCGCCATCTGCTTTTGCGGATGCGAGACCACTGACTACGAACCGCTGATCATGAAGAAGAAGTTGAAGGAGATGGATCAAAAGATCCAGCAGCTGGAACAGACGATCGAATCGCTGAAAACAGAGGGCCCCTCGCCAGATCCAGCAGTAGAATCTTCATCCACGCCTGAAGCCCCGGGAAAAACTTCTTCAACCGGATCACCTTCAATGAAGCAAGCGTCGCTGTCAAAATCTAGCGTCGCCGCCACCGCTGGCGGACAAAAGGCGACCGCTGCGGACTCAGCCATTGCGGGATCCGAGCTCATCAACGCCATCAAATCGGCAGGTGGATACGCAACAACCGACGCCAGCGGTGAGGTTGTGAAAGTTGATTTTTCGGAGACACGGAACTTTAAAACTATTTTGCCAAAGCTGGCGAACCTTAAGTCACTGCAACATCTCGCACTCAACGGCCTCCAAACCGATGCCAGCGTCTTCGAATCACTCGCCGCTTTTACAACGCTCGAGCGGCTAGACATTCAACGCTCAAGCCCAACAGCTGCGGATTTCGATAACCTGAAAAAGATCCCAACGCTGAAGTTTCTCGAACTCAGCCGTGCAAAACTAGACGCTGCGGGATTTGCCTCACTGGCCACATTTCCTGCTCTTGAGCAGATTCGTTGTGCTCAAAGCCAAGTTAACGACGAAGCCGTCTCGCACTTGAAGCAACTGAAAACGCTGCGAGCGATCGACCTGACAGGCAATCCTGTCACTGACCAATCTTTAGAGGCTTTGCAAGACCTGCCGAAAATCAGTTTCCTAAAAGTCTCCGGCAAACAAATCACAGATGCAGGCATGGCTGCCGTCGGGCGTATGAAAAGGCTCAAAGTGCTCGGCCTCAACGAGACCGCGGTGACTGATGCTGGCGGAACGAGTCTTGGTAGCCTGAAGAACTTGCGCGAGGCTCATTTCTTTCGCACGGCGGTGGGTGATCAAACGCTTAAAACGCTGGCCGCATCGCCAGAGTTGACCACGCTGAATTTGCGTGGCACGAAAGTGTCTGACACTGGTGCTGCAGCGCTGGCAAAGCTGCCGAAGTTAAATAAGCTAGATCTGAGCGAAACATCGTCGCCCGGTTTGACCGCGGCAGGAATTAAATCTCTTTCCACTATCGCAAGCCTGAAGTCGCTGAATCTTTGGAGTACGCCAACAGGTGACGACGCGGTCGAGCATCTGGTGAAGATGAGGAATGTGACGTGGCTAAATCTTGACAACACGCCTGTCACTGATGTTGGTGTCAGCCGTCTGACCGAGATGCCTCAGCTGACTTGGTTGCATCTTGGTAAGACAGCCACGACCGACAAATCTGTTGCGGCGCTCAAGCAATTGGACAATCTTAAGTACTTGAGTGTCCGCCAATCGAAGGTCTCCGAGGCAGGGTATAAGCAGTTGGACGATTTCTTTTATCCTAAGGGTTGCGAGCTGGTTGCACCTTAGGCTAGAGCTTATCCGATCACCTTGGATCCTGACGCGTCAAAATACAAGCCCGAAGCGCGAGCGAGGGATCCACAAATCCTCGGAAATATCCGCTCGCTTGCGCTTCGGGCTTTTATAAGTGCAACTTCAAAACTCGCGCTTCGGGCTCGTAATGTCGAGACTTCAAAACGCGGCAGCTTGGAGGTGTATCCCCTTGCTGATGCATAAGGTCACGATCTCATATGGTTCTTAGCCGTGCGAAGATCTGTAGCGTTCTTTCAGCCAAGTGCGGCAGCGTGAAAAGTACTCTTGGAAATCCTCGCGCTGATAGTCGGGATAAGTCCAGCGGCTACCGCACCATTGTTTCTGCCGAAAGAACAATGTCACTTCGGCGTAGATTCCTTTGGACATATACAGTCGGTGATCCCGATCTTTGGTCGTCGCCAAAACCAGTTTCGCTGTGCTGATGTAGCCCGGATCGAGATTCAATGGACGTTCTTCGGGGTCCGAGTGTTGAGCAATGTAATCTTGCTCCATCTGATTGGTGGCCAGTTTGGCATCAACAATCGCATCGGGTTGGACGAGCGTCTCGAATGCGACGAACTGCTTCTTCAGATCGTCTCCCATCGTCGCGTTGTAATAAGTTGTCTCGGTGAAGTCGTAGACAGGGCTTTCTAGTGCGACCGGACCGTAGGATTTGATCAGCTGGTCGATCCCCCAACGCAGGGCTTCAGGGTATCGGCTGACCATGGCGCAGATAAGCAACACCGGTTGATGTGTCGAAATTTCACCCATAGTTCTGCTTTCCAAAATCAAAGAGACGCCTGATCGAGGCGCAGGGATGCTCACTAGCTATCGCGGTTCTCTGGGGCAACGCAACCGTGGCTAGCGCCAAAACGGCTAACGAGAAGAACTGCTTTTGAAACCTGCCTCACGATTAAAACCGTTAGCCGTTTGTGCGTTAGCACCGGTTCCGCGCTCCCCCCCCCCGCACACCGAACACCGAAAACCGAAAACCCTAATACGACTTTCCAAAGATTCCTTTGACCTTCGTCTTCTGCCCCGTAAAGACACAGTAGCCTTCCTCGTTGTCCTGATCCAAAGGAATACAGCGTGGCGTCACCTTCAGTGGCTTGAGCTTCTCATCGGTTTCAGGACAGTCGACAAAATAACACTCCGCAAATCCGCCATGAATCTCGGGCTGGTCCTTATTCTTGGGTGTGAAGAATTTCTCGAATTTGTCCCATGATTTGATCGACCGAGTGTGCTCAGCTCGCATGGCCAAAGCACGTTCGTACAGGCCATTTTGGATCTCGTCCAATGTATCGGTCAGTGTCGACACAAATTCCGCTTGGCTGATGCCGTAGGATTTTGGCTGATCGCGACGTCCGACAAACACGCTGCCTTTTTCCAGATCGCGCGGTCCAATTTCGACGCGAATCGGAACGCCTCGTTTGACGTGGTACCACTTTTTCTCGCCGCCTCGCAAATCACGATCGTCCACCAGCGACTCGACTCGGTAACCATGATACTGTAGCGTTTTCAATTCCTTGTCCAAGGCTTTGCATGCCTCCATGACTTTCGCTTTTTCTTCGTCGTTCTTAAAGATAGGCAGGATTACAACTTGGCGCGGTGCCATGCGCGGCGGCAACACGAGCCCATCGTCATCACTGTGCGTCATGATCAGCGCTCCAATCAAACGCGTCGACACGCCCCACGACGTCGTCCACGCAAAAGACTCACCGCCTTGAGCGTCTTGGAATTTGATCTCCTGAGCCTTAGAGAAATTCTGGCCGAGGAAATGTGACGTGCCTGCCTGCAACGCTTTACGATCCTGCATCATGGCCTCGATGCAATAAGTCACATCGGCACCCGGGAAACGCTCGCCAGCCGTTTTCTCGCCTTTGAGAACGGGCATCGCCATCACGTTTTGAGCAAAATCGGCGTAGACGTCCAGCATCAAGCGTGTTTCTTCCAACGCCTCTTCCTTGGTCGCGTGAGCCGTGTGGCCTTCCTGCCAGAGAAACTCGGCGGTTCGCAGAAATAAACGCGTGCGCATCTCCCAACGCACCACGTTTGCCCATTGGTTAATTTTCAGCGGCAGATCCCGGTACGACTGCACCCAGCGAGAAAACGCATCGCCGATAATCGTCTCGCTGGTGGGACGCACGATCAGCGGCTCTTCCAGTTCGCCGGCGGGAACCAGTCCTCCATCGGGGCCCGGTTCGAGGCGGTGATGAGTCACCACAGCACATTCTTTAGCGAAACCATCAACGTGCTCGGCTTCTTTCTCCAGAAAGCTTTTGGGAATGAACACTGGGAAGTAAGCATTTTCGTGGCCCGTGTCCTTGAACATCCGGTCGAGCACGCGCTGCATATTTTCCCAGATCCCGTACCCCCACGGCTTGATCACCATGCAGCCACGTACCGGGCTGTTTTCTGCGAGGTCGGCCGCCTTGACCACTTGTTGATACCACTCGGGATAGTCTTCTTGCCGGGTGGGTGAGATTGCGTTCTTCGGCATCGCTATGCTTAAAAAAAGAAATGAATTGGAAAGCCGATATTCTACGTCTGGATGGCAACAGATCATAGAAGGGGATCCAAGGTTCAGTCATTGTGAGTTTTGCGGCATCGGAATAGAATCCGGCCTTCTCGAAGCACCCATCCCACAAAAAGAGCATCAACATGTCACGTCGGTTTGTCAATGAACTTGCTGATGGAGAAACCATTGACCAGATCTTCATGGCCTCCGAAAAACAGCTCAGAACCAACCGCAATGGTAACCTTTACCTTCAGGTGCGGTTGAGCGATCGGACAGGATCTGTGACGTCGATGCTGTGGAACGCCAACCAGTCTCACCACGACGCGTTTGACAACGGCGACTATATCCACGTCAAAGGTAACGCTCAGATTTACAACGGGTCAATGCAGGTGCTGGCCAAAGAGATCACGGCATCGTCGGCTGATAAAGTTGATGAAGCCGACTTCATTACCCTCGGCCAAGCGTCAATCGAAAAGATGGTGGCTCGGGTCAGTGAGCTATTGCGTGGGATGTCCAACGAGCATTTGCGGAATCTTGCTGAGTGTATGCTGTTGGACGAATCGCTGATGGAGAAGTTCCGCGCTGCACCGGCGGGCGTCAAAAACCACCACGCCTACCATGGCGGCCTGCTAGAGCATGTGCTGTCGCTGATGGAAAGCGCCGCGTTGATTGGGCCTCGTTACGAGGGTCTGGATGTTGACCTGCTGTTGTTCGGCGCGTTTATTCACGACATTGGGAAAATCCGCGAACTGACGTACTCTCCTGATCTTGGGTACTCAACCGAAGGCCAGTTGCTTGGCCATTTAGTGTTGGGCGTTTCGATTCTCGATGAGGCGATCGAGAACACAGAAAAGCAGTCGGGACAAAAAATTCCGACCGAACTAGCGAACCACTTGCGGCACATGATTGTCTCTCATCACGGTAGCCTTGAATTTGGCAGCCCCAAAGTGCCCATGTCGATGGAGGCCATTGCCTTGCATCACTTGGACAATCTTGACGCCAAGTTGCACAGCGTCCGTACTCTCATTGAGGAAGACGTCAACAAAAGCAGTGACTGGACGGTCTACTTCCCCAACATCGGGCGCAAGATCTACAAGGGTTCGAAGTAACTAAGACGTCTTGCTCTAGCCGACCTTATAGAGGAAGCGATTCAATGATCGCATGCGGCAAAGCCCTCCAAACACTTGCGAATTGGGCTGCTCGGCCTCTAATGCCGCCTCTTTTTTGGAAACCTTCGGGGATCTGCACACTGAATCAATTTAAATTCAGCCGGAAGACCACTACACTTTCTACATGACAGAAAAACCAAACATTAAAAAACAGATTATTGAACTCGTCCTTGCAGACAACTACCAACCTCTCAAACCCCGCGCCATCGCGAAGAAACTTGGGCTCTCCAGCGAACTGATCGAAGTTCGTAGGACCATCAAAAAACTGGTTCGCAAAGGTAAACTTGCGTTTGGTCCGAAGCACCTTGTTATCAAACCTAAACGTACCGCACCGTCGCGTGAGGACAGCAAGAAGCGCGACGATCACAAGCCCGCAGAGTCAGTACGATCCGCGCCCGCCTCAACGAAGAGCGGCAAATCGCAAAAACCTAAATCCAATGAAGTCGTTGGCGTGTTCCGCAAAACGGCTGCTGGTTTTGGATTTGTCACCCCCGAAGATTCAACGGCCACCGATCGATCAGAAGATATCTTCATCCCCAAAACCAAAACGCTTGACGCGGCCAATCTGGATATCGTCCGAATCAGATTCTCGCGTTCGCGCGACGACCGCTCACGTGGCAAGAAGAAGTCAACTCACAACCGACTCTCCGGGCGAATCATCGAAGTAGTCGAACGAAAGACGCGACAATTCGTGGGCTCCTATCATGAGTCAGGCGAGCTTGGATTTGTGGTCGTCGACCGCAGCGCTTTCGACTCTCACATTCTCGTTGGCGATGCTGGAGCGAAACGTTGCAAGATTGGCGACAAAGTCGTCATCGAGATGGTCAGCTTCCCTACCGCCAACAGCGTTGGTGAAGGCGTCATCGTCGAAGTGCTGGGCGATCGTGGAACGCCGGGCGTAGATACGCTGATGATCATCCGCGAATTTGGATTGCCGGAGGATTTCCCCGAAACGGTCCTCGAGGACGCGCGCAAGCAGGCTGAAATCTTCGACGAAGCGATTCCAGAGAAACGAGTCGACTTCACCAAGGAAACGGTCATCACGATCGACCCCAAGACAGCGCGTGACTTCGATGACGCGATCTCGTTAAAGCAAATCGAAAACGGTCACTGGCAACTAGGCGTTCACATCGCCGACGTCTCCCACTTCGTTCCCTACCGCAGCGATCTGGACAATGAAGCGTTTGCCCGTGGGACCAGCGTTTATTTACCCGACCGCGTGATTCCGATGCTGCCAGAGATTATCTCGAACAATCTCGCCAGCCTGCAGCCCAATCGCGTGCGTTATTGCATGACGGCGTTGATCGAGTTCAGCGACGAAGGCGTTCCGATTGCAACCGAGCTCCACCGTGGCGCTATCAAATCCGCTCATCGATTCACCTACGAAGAAATTGATGAGTATCTAGAAAACGACGAGCCTTGGAAAAAGGAACTTACGTCCGAGGTGTTCACGCTGGTACGTGACATGCATACGCTGGCGATGAAACTGCGAAAACGCCGCATGGACAACGGTTCCATTAATTTGGTGCTGCCAGAAATCGTCATCGATCTAGATGATGATGGAAAAGTCGCCGGAGCACATACGGCAGAGAACACCGAGAGCCACCAAGTCATCGAAGAATTTATGCTGGCCGCTAACGAAGCCGTTGCGCAGTATCTGGTCGATGAAAAACTTTATCTCTTGCGCCGGATCCACGAAACGCCTGACGAGGACCGTCTGAAAGAGCTGACCAAATTTGTGCGACAGCTGGGGATTGAATGCGGTAGCTTGCAGGACCGTTTCGAACTGAAGAAAGTCATCGAAGCCTCCGAAGGTCGGCCGGAAAGCCATGCGATTCACTTCGCGATTTTGCGTTCGATGCAGAAGGCGATCTACAGCCCCAAAGAGGCCGGCCACTTTGCGTTGGCCAGCAAAGCGTATTGCCATTTCACGTCGCCGATTCGCCGTTACCCGGATCTTGTGATCCACCGCATGGTTGGAGATTTGGTCGACGGCAAGCGGCCCAAGGCTGATTTTGATCGCTTAACTGCAACTGGAAAACACTGTAGCGATCTTGAGAAACGGGCCGCTGATGCCGAACGCGAACTGAAGAAACTTAAGCTGCTAGGTTTCATGGAAAAACGCATCGGTGAAAAATTGGTCGCCGTAGTCACCGGCGTGGAGGCGTTTGGCTTATTTGCACAAGGCGTCGAGATTCCCGCCGAGGGTTTGATTCCAGTTTTGAAACTTCCAAAAGATCGCTATCAATTCGACAAAGCATCGAAAACTTTGAGCGGCTTTCGCGATGAGAACCAGTTCCGACTTGGCGACATGGTTGAGGTCCAAGTTGATCTGGTCGACATGGACAAACGGATCATGGAGTTCAAACTCATCCGGTCTCTAAGTGACGCCGGTGAGGGGGAGATAGCCGACAAGAAGACTGCGAATAAGAAGTCGACAGGGAAGCAATCGGCGAAAGGACCTACTCCGTTTGAAGGTGCGCAAGTTGGTCCTTCCCGTAAGCAAAAAGAAAAGCAAAAAAAGAAAAAAGCGGACGAGAAAAAGAAAGCCAAGGCGAAGCCGAAACCTAAAAAGAAGAATGAGGCGAAAACCAAGAAAGAAAAGGTAGCTAAGAAAAAAAAGAACGGTAACAAGGCTGATAAGCCAAAGAAAGCCAAGGAAAAGAAAAAGAAGAAGGACAAATAATTCGGGATGTCGTTTGCCGTATAGTGACATCGGCTTGAATCTACATCTCTGACATCGACATTCAAGCACATGTCGCGAATCCGTGCGATATACTAACTGTAAGTGAAAGCGGCCGAATTCCTTTTCTTTACTCGAAGTTTTAGCAAACCTAAACCCCGCACGAAAAAACCCAATGTCTTATAACTCCACTAGCTTCTTTGCGGTAGCCGCTGTGCTTTGTGTTTTGACATTTGGTGCGCCGACAATGGCTCAATCTCTCGATGGTAACAAAAGCTCTTTCCTGCTCGAAATCGACTGTAACGGTTCATGATTGGCCACTCGATAAGAACAATGCTTCTTAACGCTTTACCAAACCAGCCAAATACTCCTTCACTGCGATGGTCGAGATCTCTAGGTTGGCCACCGTTGGAACCACCATCCCCACCGAAGGCGTCAGGAACTGAGATCGAAAATCTCCAGGGATCGCAATGGCGGCAATACCCCGTGATTTCGCCAATCGCATCGCACGAGGTAAGTGCCACGCACTAGTTAGAATACCTAAACGATGCTCTGCTGTTTGCCCATCGACCCACTCCTTTAGATGTTGCATTTCCTCATAGGTATTGGCTCCCGGCAAAGTTGAAATATTCTTCTCAGGGATCCCCAACGCAATCAAACAACTCTTGGATTCGTCTCTCGGGTCCAAATCAGCGGGATCTGAGCGATAAACTTGAATACCAGTACAAATAATTTGCGGTGCCACTCCTTTGCCAGCCGCTGCGTGATAGAAACGCGCTGCCGCAGCAACTCGGTCTCCGCAAACAGACAATTGCGCTCGGCCTCCCACATTAGTGACAGTAGCGCCCCCCAATAGCACAATGGTATCGACGTCTTCGGGAAGTAATGGGCTCTGATCGAGATAAGGCTGTTCCAGCGAAAGTGCAAGTGCGTTGGCCACGTATTGATTTCCAAAAACCGTCATCAACAGGAGGGCAGTGATCGCCAACAGCGACATAAATCTTTGTCGCGACACTAGGGTTCCGTAGGTGACCGCAATCAACAGCAGCCACAACAGTCCTAGTGGCATGACCATTTCGGTGATCAATTTTTCGACCATCGTTTTACCAAAAATGCCTCCGGTGGCGATGAATGCAAGAGCGACCAGTGCCCCAAAAATTGCCGTGTGACTTATCCAATGAATTTGGGGGGACTTTGTTGAGTTGAAATCGTTCATCGTTAGCTCAGATGGCTGGCTCAGGGAGGAAGAATGGAATAGATTAGTAGATCAAATTACACACGCTTGCTGACCAGCAATGCTACGAAAGAAACTTTATGCCATCGCACGACCACTCCAAGTCAGACCAAGATCTTCCTGATTCTCATCATCTGGCCAAGCACCAAGACTTGATCGACCAATTGCGTCAATGCGGTAAGCTGTTTCACTCGCGCGGCTGGAGCGTCGGCACTAGCAGCAACTACAGCGTCGTAGTCAACTCGGATCCGGTAGAGCTGATTGTAACTGCCAGTGGTAAAGATAAAGGACGCTTATCCAAGACTGACTTCGTTGTTATCGGCCCAGATGGGCAGCCATCCAAACCCGATCAGCCAAAATCTTCGGCCGAAACCATGCTGCACGTGGTGCTGGCGGACCATGCGTGCTGGGCAGACCCCTCAAAACCGGAAAAACTGGTGCCCTCGGGCGCGATTTTACACACGCACAGCGTCTGGGGAACACTGCTCTCAGACCTCTTTTTCGATCAAGGAGGGATTGAATTTTCCGGCTACGAAATGCTCAAAGGGCTTGAAGGAATCACCACCCACCAAACTACGCACTGGTTGCCGATCTTTGAGAACACACAAGACATTGATGCATTAGCCAAGGAAATAAAAGCTTGTCTTGAATCCACGCCCAAGAAGATGACTCATGGATTTTTGATCCGCAACCATGGCCTCTACACTTGGGGCCGAGACGTTTTTGCAGCGCGGAGACATATCGAAATCTACGAATTCCTATTCGAGGTCACCGCAAGAAAAATGCAGCTCGATCACATTTCGAGAATACCTTCGTAAGACCGACAGCCGCAGAATTTCATCCGCCTGCGTCTCAGCGGTGGTCAGCCCAGTCACCATTAACTCTGAGACAAATTTCCCAATTTTTGCAGGTTCCACGCGGCCAATTTCCGATAAAATGTTGGCGTTAGGATTACCCGACTATTTTCATTTCCTCGCAAGCACAAAGAGAAGCACTATGGCCAAAGTATTGATTCCCGATACGAAGCGCGAAATCGATGCCCCAGATGAAATCGCCGATTTCTTAAAGCCCTACGGAATTATTTACGAGCAATGGGATGTCGAAGGACGAATCGGCCCAGAAGCCACCAACGAAGAAATACTGGATGCTTACTCACCTGAGATCGAAAGATTGAAGGCAGCTCACAGATTTGTTACCGCCGACGTGATTAACGTAACCCCTGAGACCCCGGGGCTGGATGTGATGCTGCAGAAGTTCGACAAAGAACACCTGCATACCGAAGATGAAGTTCGATTTACGGTCAAAGGCAGCGGCGTTTTTCACATCAATCCGCAAACCGATCCTGTATTTTCGATCACAGTCGAATCAGGAGATCTAATCAGCGTCCCTAATGGAACCTACCATTGGTTTAATCTATGCAGCGACAAAACCATTCGCTGTATTCGACTGTTCGAAGACGTTGAAGGATGGACGCCGCACTACATCGAAGAAGGCGTTCACGGCAACTACGCTCCAATGTGCATGGGGCCGTCGTACCTGCAAAAAGAATCCGAAGGCGAAGCCGAAAGTCCTGTTAAACTCTAATGTCTGATTCGATTCGCGGCATCCTACTGGACATTGAAGGCACCACGTCCTCCATCAGTTTTGTCTACGATGTGATGTTTCCGTTTGCGCGGGAACATTTCGCAGACTACTTGGAGAAACACTGGGATACAGAGCCCGTCCAAGACGCCGTGGCAATGTTGCGGCAAGATGACAGAAACTGGAACGACCCGGACTTTATGCTGGCCCAATTCGGTGAGGGCGCCAATCCAGAATTGTTCCGCGCGGGCGTCGTTAAATGTCTGCTGCGGTTGATGGACGACGACATCAAAGCCACCGGCCTGAAAAAGATGCAGGGGCTGGTTTGGCAGGAGGGATTCACTAGCGGCGAGATGGTTGCGCACGTTTACGATGACGTCAGACCCGCCATTGAAGCTTGGAAAGCGACCGAAAAAGACGTGCGAATCTATTCCTCTGGTAGCGTCCACGCGCAGAGGTTGTTCTTTGAACACTCTGTTGCTGGGAATATGTTGCCGCTGTTCGGTGGTCACTACGATACGACGACCGGGCCGAAGAAGGAAGCTGACAGCTACCGGCGAATTGCGGAAGCCTTTGGTCTGCCGGCAGGTGAAATCCTCTTCGTCAGCGATATCGTTGACGAACTTGATGCGGCGACCGAAGCGGGAATGCAGGCAGTGTTGAGTATCCGTCCCGGAAATAAACCGGTAGCAAACGCAGACCGCTACCAAGCGGTAAACTCTTTCGCCGATATCAAACTAGGGTAGGGTTCTCGCCCGATTCAAATCGGACGTAGTGTAAGGGCCGCTTGCACTACGTTTTTTGGCGAACCTTTCTCTTTTAAGACCGTACCATCCACCGGCGCAGTCCCGTAATGCGCTTTGGATATGGTAATCACGAGACTCCACGATGGAGTTTTTCTTTGGCTCTGCGATTGATGAAATGAGTTCAATAACGCGTTGCTGCAAGGAAATTTTCTATGCGCGGTCCAGCTTTCGTTTTTCTATGTATTTTTTTGGTAATTTCAATTTGTTTCAGCGGCGCGTCATCGGGCATCGCTCAAAAACCACCAGTCGAATTTGACGTCCCCGCGATGTTGTCGGTGTATGAAATTGTTCCGCCCGAATCGGCTCCGGTGTCGCCGTACAAAACGATCGAAATTGTCGTTCCGGTAACCTCAGAGATTCAGGCCGCTGATCGCAAGCACATTAACGAGTTCCGTTTCGACATCTCATGGAATCGAAAAATCTTTCCGGTCGTCGATTACGGGCCAAGGTCTCAAACCACGTCACACATTGAAGGATTGATCGCTGTTGAACAGTCGCACAATTCGGGCGGTGGAATTTCGCTCAATGCCAACAGCGACAAACTAGAGGTTCTAACGCTCAATGGTAAAGCCGATTTGTCCAATCAGAAGAACTCTCGCAAAAGCTATCAAGAAATACCCGAGCACCAGACTCTGGTAGCCAGCGGAACGATAAAACGGGGGACGGGTGCGTTTTTTCGGTTCCACCCTTCACGGACTGAAACTTTGGAGGGTGGCCGCGAAGTAGTGATCGCCTATCGCGTCGCCCGAAATTGGCAGGGCGGTGTCTTGCGTGTGGAATGCCGAGCGACAGGTGAGAGGAGAATCTTTGGAAATTTGACAGAGCCAATTGATGTTGCGGAAGCCTTTGTCGTCCCCGTACACATGGCGGGCGACCAACAATCTCTCAACGCAGCACTTGATTTCGTAAAAGCGGAAAACGACCTGAAGAGATCATGGCACTCTTCCCGAGCCACCAACAAACCGACCAAAAATTCCCATTCGGCATTTCGATGGCCTCTGGTCGAATCGGCAATGGAGAACTTTCACTTGGCCGGTTTCTCGCAGGGCAGGGCAGGGCCATCGCAAAAGAGCAACTCCAGCCAACTTCCCAATCAATGGGTGCATCGGTTGATCCAATCGGGCGATGACCGATACCTTGAACGCTATCAATCGGTTCTGCCAAACTCTGTGCAAAACTCAGCCGCTGTTTTTGTGTCGGCTAGGCAGAGGCTGGTCGAGTTAAGCAAGTAAATGATTGTTGCGTTCTCCAACCGAAGGTATCATGCAGAGCAACAGGCATTCATTTTGAGGATCAGCACAACTAATTGTTGCTGTAGCCCATTGGAGCAACTTGCTCAATGGCCAGCGGATTCTTCAGATACTCTTGGCAGCACTCCTCGCACAGATCGTAGCTTTTCTTTTGGTAAGCCTTGTCGCTGATCTCGGCACAATCAACGGTATCGAGCGACTCCAACAATTCTTGAAGTTCATTGAGATACTCTCGATCAGGCCGATCCTCTTCGTCAAAATCCATGGCGGCTTCAACTTCAACTGAAACGACAAATCGCAATTCTTTTTTCGAGTCTATCTTTTTCTGGCATCGGTCACATTGAAAGGTTATCATGAATCCATCCTTTGAACTGTGGTTTCTTCCCTCTCCATCGTAGCGAGTTCAGGAAACCACTTACAAGGAAAAAACCAAGAAATAATTTAGCAATTTGCCTCATCGGAAAAGAATAACGACAGGTTATTTCCGGCATTTGGTGAACCAAGCTGTCACAGGATTAAGCACGCGTGGATAACCGAAAGATTAGTGAGATGCGAAATCTCGGCCCAGTGTGTGAGGAGATTTTGTGTGCCGCTGGAATCGAAACTGCTGATCACTTGATTCAACTTGGGGTCGAAGAAGTATTTGAACGAATGGTCGCAGTAAGAATGGCTCGGGGGGAGCGGAACATCATCCACGCCGCCTTTCTTTATGCGCTATACGGTGCCGTTGAAGACTGCGATTGGCAAGAGGTTCCCGAACCAAAGAAAATCGAATTCAAATCCATCGCTGCAAGATTGAGACGTAAATACGGTTAAACTGACAATTTCTAATCAACTGAAAGAACTTCCAAATGCACGCTCGCCTTTGCTCGCTTACGTTTTTGATCTCCTTAATGGTTTGCCAATCAGTTTCCGCACAAGACGACTCCTCGGAAAGTGCATTTACGAGCCCCACAATTGCGATTGGCTGCGTGGTCAGCGATATCGACGCATCGGTGAAGTTTTACACAGAGGCAATCGGTTTTAAGGTCGCCAGTAGTTTTCAAGTCGATGCCGATTTCGCCACCGATTCTGGCCTCACAAATCAAAAATCGCTGGACGTCAAAGTCTTACAACTTGGCGACGGCCAAGGCGCTACGCGGCTGAAATTGATGCAAGTTGAAGGCGATAGCGAGAAACCCGCGAACGACTTCATCAATTCATCGCTGGGATTCAGTTACTTGACAATTTTCGTCAAAAGCACTGACGCAGCAATGGAGCGACTAAAGAATTATGGAGCCAAACCATTAGCCAAAGGACCAATCGCACTGGTTGCCAACCCGGAAATTGCACTTACTCTCCTGCGCGATCCAGACGGGAACTTCATCGAACTTATCGGCCCTACGCCAAAGAAGTAAATCCAAAGTTCAGCCAAACAGCTCAATCGTTGACAGCCAACCGGCGGCATACCCGGTCTGTCTAGGACGCCTGCATCTCACCCGATTTAACTTTTTCAAGATACGGATCCAAATCATCAAAGATCCGCCCCGGGTTTCCTTCGAAAACTTTACCAATCAAAAGATCGGTCAGATTTCCGGCATGGTGAGGATACTCTTTCATAAACGCACCCACGCTAAATTCTTTCGTGTAATACGCGCGGACCAGTTTACGTATCCACTGGACGCCAGATTCAAAATCTCTAGTCCATCTCCCCAGCTGCTTGGCCGAAACATCTCCCTTTCCAAGCCCTTCGGCGACTGCTTCGCCAGCCAACATCCCTGATTTGAGTGCTAAGTACACTCCTGAAGAGTAGATCGGATCGATGAAGCCACCGGCATCACCGACCAACACCCAACCGTCGCCAGCTTGTTTCTTGGTGGTGTACGAAAACTCTTTGGCGATTTGAGGACGACCAACCTGTGTGGCATCCAACAAACGACTTCGGATACCTTTGCAATTTTTAATTTCCGCATCGAACGTGTCCTGCGGAGAACTTCCACGCTTAAGCAGGAAATCATTGTCACCAACCAAACCGACGCTGACCTGCCCATCCATACTAGGAATGTACCAAAACCACGCGTCCTTCGATTCGGTATGCAAAATAGTGGTAAGCTCCGGCTTGCCCGCCCCGGCACGTTGAGCTCCGTCGAAGTAAGTCCAGATCGCCGCCTTCTTTAGGTCCGGATAAACTTCTCTCAGTCCGAGTCGATTGGCGATCATGGCCGACTGTCCCGAAGCATCAATGATCACTTTGCCAACAATCTCTTGCTCTTTTCCCTCGGGTGTTTGGATAGTGACTCGGTGAGTCGACTTATCGCCGATCGTGATGTCCAAAACACGCGTCTGGTCGACACAGGTTGCTCCTCGGTTGTAAGCAGTGTCGAAGAGTAACTTGTCAAATAGCGATCGTTTTACATGCCAACTCTCTTTGCTGTCACGCTCTTCATGGTCTGCAAAGATAAACGGCTTGGACTCCTTGCCCTCAGAGTTAACAAACTGAACTCCATGTTTGCGCGTAAAGCCGACGCGATCCAACTCATGCACGATTCCCAGACGCTCAAAAACCCAATACGCCTCCGGCATCAAAGACTCACCCACGTGCTCGCGCGGGAATTGATCTCGATCGATCAGCAACACCGAATGTCCCTGTTCAGCCACCAACGCGGCGGCTGTCGATCCGGCCGGTCCACCGCCAATCACAATGCAGTCGTAACTTCTATTCGCTATCATCTCAAAGAATCCTTGTTCGGCAATGTAATTGGAGGGGCATACAACGGTGTCTTTGCGGTTGCCCACAATCGGGAATCCGAACCGGGCAAGACATTGAAAAAACTGTCCTGATCGCCTATCAATAACCGAGGGAGTGGGTGTTATCGGTAAGCTAACCGTCTCGGTTTGAAAGTTTAACGTACACTCGGCAAAATCAGACTGCTGATTCTCTAAACCGGCAGCAAACCCAACAAATTTGGTTGGCTTAACTGAAACTCTCCCCAAAGCGTCAACTTGTCACACGTAATTGCCACCACAAAACACCCGCGACGAAATTTTTCTCATATATCACTGATTCTTGTTGAAGGCACTCATGTCACCTCTGCGTTTGTTTCAAAACCGTCTTTTTCTGATGGCGACCGGTATCTTTTGGCTGCTAAACCTTGCCAGCCAACCGCTTGCGTTGGGTCAAGGTGAACAAGAAGGCGAGGCGCGTTTCATCAAAGGAATGGTCCAGCTTACTTTCGAGGGCAAGCGATCGGGCGAGGGCTATTTCAATCGCGACGGATCTCAGATGGTATTTCAGAGCGAGCGACTGGCCACCAACCCGTTCTACCAGATCTTCACGCTCGATTTTCAAACCGGCCAGACAACTCGTGTCTCCTCTGGCACCGGAAAAACAACTTGCGCATGGCTGCACCCCGACGGTAATCGCGTGCTTTTTGCGTCGACCGAACACGACCCGGCAGCGAAGCAAAAGCAAACGGACGAACTGGCCTTTCGGGAATCGGGGCAGACGCGCCGGTATTCATGGGACTACGACGAAAACTACGACCTAGTCGCCGTGGACCGCAGCACCAAAACCACCACTCGGTTGACCAATGAAATTGGCTACGATGCGGAAGCATCTTACTCGCCTGACGGGAACTGGATCGCATTCGCCTCCAACCGTACTGGATACACAGAAGAGCTCACACCCGAACAGCAAAAGAAGTTTGAAACCGATCCGGCCTATATGATGGAACTGTATATCATGAAGTCCGACGGAAGCGAGGTGCAGCGCCTGACCAACACCCCGGGCTACGATGGAGGCCCCTTTTTCTCGCCCGATGGCGAACGGATCTGCTGGCGCCGTTTTTCTGAAAACGGTTTGACGGCCGAGATCTTCACGATGAAGACCGATGGAACTGATCAACGACAACTGACCAAGATGAACGTGATGAGCTGGGCTCCGTTCTATCATCCTTCCGGGCAGTACATTGTCTTCACCACTAACAAACATGGATTCGGAAATTTTGAACTGTATATTGTCGACAGCGCAGGAAACGCTCCGCCAGTCAGAGCCACTCACACCGACGGATTTGATGGACTGGCGAGTTTTACACCTGACGGCAAATCTCTGACGTGGACTTCTAACCGAGGCCCAAAGAAGCAATCTCAAATCTATATGGCCGCTTGGAATCACGAGGCGGCCCTCGAGTCTTTAGGATTGAACAAATCCGACTCGCACGCGAACGTTTTAAACGCTTTGGTTGCCCCCACAACCGAGAACCACCGAGAAGCCGAAAACAGCGCCGCCCGTTCTGCTGTCGAGGCGGCTACCGCCGCTCAATCCAGTTTCGAAGATCTCGATATCATTCGCCATGTCGATTACTTGTGCCGCAAAGAACTTGGCGGACGCATGACCGGCAGCATCGGCGAGAAAAAGGCAACCGCGTACGTGGCCGCGTATTTGAATCATTTAGGGATTCAGCCTGCCGGTGACGACGGAACCTATTTCCAAAAGTTCTCATTCCCCAACGGAGCTAAACTGGGGCCTGAGAACCAGCTGTCCTACACTCTTTCCTCTGAAGAAAATCCTGACTCCCAGACAGTGGAGGCTTCCGACTTCACTCCATTGACCTTTTCGGCCAATATTGATGTTCCTCCAACTGAGGTTGTGTTCGCAGGATACGGAATTGTCGCCCCGAAGACAGAGAAACATGAGGAGTATGACTCTTACGTTCATTTGGATGTAAAAGGCAAATGGGTATTAGTTTTTCGCTTCGTTCCAGAAGATCTAACTCCTGAACAGCGTCAACACTTCAAGTTCTATTCGGGATTGCGAAAAAAGGCCTTCCACGCACGCAAGAACGGGGCCATCGGAATGATTGTTGTCAGCGGCCCGACGTCGCAAGTAAAAAACCAACTTGTCCCCATGCGAAACGATTTTGCTCCAACGGGCTCAAGCATCGCGGCGATAAGCATCACCGATGCCGTTGCTGATAAGTGGCTGTTGGCTAACAACAAGGACCTTGCCAAACTACAAAAGAAATTTGACTCGGGTGAACCCAACATGGGCTTCGACCTCTTGGACGTCAAAGTTTCGGCAAAACTAAAGGTCGAGAAAATCGTCGGCATGGGACGCAACGTCATTGGCCGGTTGCAATTTGGCGAAACACCATCAAAAGAGGTGATCGTCGTTGGCGCTCACATTGATCATCTTGGAACAGGAAAAACGGCCACGTCACTAGCCAAAGAAAGCGAACAGCAACAGGTTCACTTTGGCGCCGACGACAATGCTTCTGGGGTGGCCGCGATGCTAGAGATCGCAGAATTCCTTGCCTCGCGGAAGGAAAAAGCAGCTCAGACGTTCCGGCGAGACATCGTGTTCGCAGGCTGGTCTGGCGAGGAACTGGGCCTGCACGGTTCGCGGCACTTCACCGAGACTAAAATTAAAACAAACGAGGCCGTCGGCGACAAAGCGAAGGGCGAACGTTCACCATCGCCCCACGACTTCACCGTTACAATATCTGATGATGGCGGTCTTGCCATCAACGGCGAACCCACAACGCTGAGCGACATCGAAAAGAACTTTACTTTCATGGGCACTAGCAGCCCTGAGTTCCCAATACTGATTCGGTTAGATAACGAAACCAAAGTCAAATTCTTGACTCCGGTAACGGATCTGGCCAAGAAGCACGGCTTAACTAATTTAAAAACAGAATTAGCACCGGCGGCTGATGCCCCAGACACCAACGACAAGTCGAACGTCGTCGCAGCCCTGAATATGGACATGGTAGGACGCATGGAAGACAAACTCGTCCTGCAAGGCATTGGCAGTAGCCCTTGGTGGGTCAAATCGGTCGAGGGAAAGAATGCTGTGGTGCGTTTGCCCATCACACTTTCCGAAGACACGGACCTCCCCACCGACGCAGCCTCCTTTTACCAGGCTGGCGTGCCGATCTTGTCTGCGTTCACAGGTTCTCACACTGATTACCACACACCTCGTGACACACCGGAAAAGCTCAACTATCCAGCAGCGGCAAAAATCTCGAAGTTGATGGGATTGATCACCCTTCAGTTGGCAACTTGCGAACAACCCCCGAAATACGTGAAGCACACGGCCAAGCCCAAACAAGCGGTGCGCGGCGGCGTGCGGGCCTACCTTGGTACCGTCCCCAGCTACGGGGATGATGTGGTCGGCGTCAAACTTTCGGACGTCACAAAAGGTGCACCGGCAGAGATCGCAGGCGTTCAGGGTGGCGACATCATTGTCGAACTCGCCGGACAAAAGATCGAGAACATCTACGACTACACAGCCGCCATCGACGGGTTGAAAATCAATCAAGAAACGACCATCGCGGTAAGACGCGATGACACCAGGCTTGAACTAAAGATTGTGCCTAAATCACGTCAGTGATTGCGTGCAACCAAGTGCTTCATCCAGATTCAATTTTCGGGTTGCCGGTTCGCTGTTAAAGCGAAACGGCGCAAGCAGTCGGATATAAATACCCATTGATTAACAATGGGAACCAGAGCTCTTGCGCCCCTTCGCTTTCATCTAAATCCTAATTCCAAACCTGGAGAAAGTACTAGCCGGCTATTCATTGCCTCCTGCCAAGACCTGTTCTTTTGAGGCGAAACCTTACTTCAGGTTCGGTTTCTCAACTCGTTCGACGACGGCCCGTCAGATCTCTACTGTTGGACGGCATTCGCATCTGTCGGTTTGACGACAATTGATCGAGTCTCATCGCACAAGCCCAGCAACTCGTTGGCGAGTTTTAAGGTGTTGTTGATTTCTTGATCGAGGCTTGTCCCAACGGGCTCTTTGGTGGCTTCTGGCGCGACGCCAAAGGTTGTCTCAAGTTTTGGAGGCCAACTTTCTCCGACTGCTTTGCTGCTTGAAAGTTGTATTTCAGCGCCAAACTTTGAAACGTGCTCGGCTAACTTATCCACGATGTCTGACCGAAATCGCGCGGCAACGTTGTCCCTAATTCTCGCAATCGCCTCTTCTACAGACAAACTTACTGTGAAATCACTTCCGTGAATTAGCGAATCAAACTCATCGCAAACTGCTAGAATCGCAACGGAAGTTTCGAGAGATTCGGATGCAGCATCTGAATCGTCACTGAAATCTTCTTCAGCGGTGTCAACGTGGCTGCCAACATTTTGATTGGTCTCAATGATGCGAGGAACCACGTCATCTTTGAAAATACTTTTAACGAGTTGAATGCCGATTCTGTTTTGTTGATCGACGGATTGGAAGTCGTCCGTACTTAGCTGAATAGACTTATTCAAAACAGAATCTGGCACGCCAAGTTTTCCAATTTCGTGAAGCTTTGCAGCGATCTCAAGTCGCTCAAGATCACGTTGCTTGAGAAATGTCTTTGCTACGTTTGTGCACAGTCGCGCGACACGTCTTGAATGGTCAGAGAGCGCTTGGCCGCGGAATTCTAAAGCTTTCAAGAAACCCTCGACAGCATCAGCATAAAAATCGGCGTCCACCACTTCCCGGCCCCCATCGACAGGCGTTTCACCAGTGGCAAGGACTTGGTCTCCATCACATTCATCAAAACGCACTACGCAATTACGCCCGCTTCGCTTTGCCGCATAAAGCGAAATATCTGCTTGGTCGAGCATATGCTGGCCGTCCATCGCTTTATATTCACGACTGGTGAAACCGATGCTAGCGGTTACTGTCTTACCTTCGACGTCCATATCACCAATGGCTTGGTGAATTCGATTCGTTAGTTCTAATGCCTTTTCAAGCTTCATATGGGCAAATGCAACAACGAACTCTTCTCCACCAAAACGGCTGACGACACATCGATCGTTAACGACGTTTCGCAGTGTCTCACCAAGCGATTTTAGAACGAGATCACCGAAACTATGGCCGTACGTGTCGTTGAAGGACTTAAAGTGATCAACATCAATCATCACCAAGCTTAGCTCATCAGGTTCAGCGTCGCTCCACACCTGCTGGAACTCGATCCAAAAAGCACGCCGGTTCATACATTCTGTCAACGGATCGTAGGAAGCAAGGAACGTCAGTTTTTGATTTTGAAGTTCAACTTCATCCCTAGAACTGCGCAACGTCTTCACCAACGCGGCCAATTCAAGCTTCTTTCGTTCCATTTCCGTAACGTCATCAAAGCTGATCATTGCGCCGCGACAATCAGTTTCGTTACCAAAAATGGGGGCTGAATTGACGAAGAACTTGCGTCGTTTTTCACCTTCGCCAATTTCAAGAATTTTCCCCGTGACGGAAGATTCTTTGTCGATACATTCAAGCCAGGGAAGCGCAAAGCTTGCGGCGTCATCAGCTTGAACTTTCCAGCCAAGTCCATTTAGGCTTGTCCCGACAAGCGAATCAGCGTCGGTCTCAACATTGAGAATCTCGCCAAACGCCTTATTTGCATGAGCGATTTCATGATCGTTATCAATCAGAACTAGACCTTCGGTCAACGTATCAAACGCAGACCTTACTCTTTTGGGAACAACTTTCGATGGGTTTAGATAACGAAATGATCGACTGAGCACCCACCAAGAAAATGCAGTCGTCAGCAAACTTACGAAGGCGATGATGCTAAGCGGAAACATGAATCCAAATATGCCTCCGGAGTCTATTTCAGAAAAGCGGACTTCTAAGGTGCCCCAAAGACGCTTGTTGGCGAACACCTCCAGCTCAGCTTGATTGGGCTGGTGCCCCGAATTGGCTAACTTCCAATTGGCTTTATGATTTCCCGATTTCGCCAAATATCTCGACTTATTGCGAACTCCCGCTGAGAGAACATCTTCGTTGAGTCTCGTCGCCAGTTCGAGCGTGCGTTGCAACGTCGCGCCATCGCTGCTGCTGCCAGACGCAATACCCGATAGCGAACCAACGAGTGTTTTAACGATTGCTATACGCCTCCCGTGCACTTGATCGCGGGGAGAGGGAATCAAGTTTAAGCCATGCGCAATCCAAATGATTGACGCAGAGACAAATCCGAGCGTAAGTGCTATTCGAGTTGCGGGCTTTAATCGCGGCATTGGTCTTCACGGGGAGAAGGGGAGGACCGGCTGTCTGATCCGTTCCGGGGTGTTTTTTTAAAAGATAGGTCGCACTAACCAACGGTGCGCAAGCAATATCCAAACTATTCGTATTAGCAGTGCTAACATCCTGATTATTCGATACACTCCGAAGTGTCTGAATAAACTGACTTGCCAGTTCGGCAATTCTTGCTGAACGGGACTGTTAAGAGACAGCCGTAAGAGCCTCAGCGGGTTTGTCATACCTTAAAGAAACTGGAATTAGTCAAAGAATCCGGTGACATCATCTTCGCCATTTTCATTCTTGTCGGTCGCATAGGAATCCAACAGCGGCAGTGGATCGACCATTCTCCAGTTTGGCAGTTGGCTCAGTGCGGCAGCCAACAAGACGCCTCCTCTGAGTGTCCAAAGGATGTAACCGGCGGCTCCAAACGCGGAGACCGCGCCAAGAGTGTAAGTGATCTTTCCAAACTCTGCATCAAAAGATGATTCGATTTCATCGAGTTGTCCCCAAAGCAGGTTTGCGTCGTAGGCAATCGTCGCAATCGCGTAACGGCCGAGTTCCGCGATGGTTTGTTGGCTGGCGCTCGATGAGTAATCGCCAAGGCGAGAAAACGAAAGAAGATTCGCAGCGGCAGTTGTCGAATCTGCAATTCCACTAGCAATCAGATTGTCGGCAAAGTTCTCAAAAACAAAGCCGACATTCGCGTCGACTGCGTCAGCTGTATTGGCGAAAGTATCAGCTCCCCGCGCATCATTTCGATTCAAGGGGCCAGAAGGGATCATGACTTCAAACGGATTAGTTTGATCTGCTCCAGATTCTACTTCATCCTGCGATCCGTCATCGGAATCGAAATCGGAATCAGAATCAGAACCACTACTCGAATCATCAGAGCTCGTTTCACTCTCCGCCCCCGGTGATTCAGGGGTGCTGGCGTCTGGGATTCCTCCCGAGGGAACGCCCTCCGGTGCGGTAACGGTAAGCTCGACCGTAACCAACGTCCCTTGTGTCAACAGATCGCTGGGAGCATAAGTGAATTGGTCGGTGCCAATAAATCCTGCGTTTGGAGTGTAACTCAATGTTCCATCTGCCAAAACGATGACTTGACCGTTTTGAGGCTGCGACAGGATGACGGCTACCAACGCGTCTTGGTCTGCATCGATGTCGTTGGCAAGAACATCGAGCACGGTAGCGGTCTGCCCCGTCGCCAAAGTGTAAGACTCTCCAATTGCAACAGGAGCATCATTGGCCGCGGAAACAAAGATGGTTACTTCAGCAGTCGACGTGCCGCCAGCGATGTCAGTGATTTGGTAACTGAACGAATCAGTCCCATAAAAATCTGGAGCGGGCGTATACGCGAAAGTTCCGTCTGGCAACAAATTGAACTGTGAGGCGTTAGTCGGCCCAGAAATCAGATCCGCAATCAAAGTGTCGGCCTCAAGATCCATATCATTGGCGACGACATTTCCTGAAAGATTTGAGTCTTCAGCTGTCGTATATTGGTCATCGTTGGCCGTTGGCGGTGTATTTTCGATGACGACCACGAATTGCTGATCAGTGATTGTTGTTGTCCCGTCGGTTACGTTGAAACTAAAACCATCAGAAGACTGAAGATAGTTTTGGTGACCGAACGAAACCAAACCTGCGTCAATGTCGGCTTGGGAAAAACTATCGCCCACGACAAGAACAACACCATCGACCAATAGTTGACCTGAAACGGGAACCTGCGTAACGGCATACACCAATTGAGCAGGCGGCGTGTCTTGATCGATCACCGAAAGATCAGCAGAATCAATCTGAACACTTTGCCCACTAGGAACTGAAACAGGGGAATTTTGAGCAATCTGCAGCGGATCGTTAACGTCACTAACGTTGACCGTAAACATCTGCTGTAGTGTTACGCCGCTTGAATCTTGGACTTCAACGATCACGTTGTATTGAGACTTCGTCTCGAAATCCAAGACTCCTGCGTCAAAGATGATTTGGTCATCCTGAATCGAAAACAAGGGCGCGTCCGCTCCGCCGACAATCGAGTAAGTGAATGTTTCACCAAAATCCGGATCCTCCGCAGTCAACGTGGCTACTAAGGCTCCTCCAGACGTATCGACTCCCTCAGACAAAGTAACTTCATTCGGCGTAATGGCTGTGGGAGCCTCGTTTTGGTCAACAACTTCGATGAAGACCATTTGAGCTGAAGATGAACCATTTCCGTCATCGACGCGGACTTCAATCTCATAGGTGTTATCAGCACCTTGAGGTGTTTCGAAATCGGGCGCTTGGTTAAAGCTGATTTGGCCATTGGAATCGACAGAGAACAAGGCATCATCAGCACCGTTTCCGGTCAGCGCAAACGCCGGCGTTCCGCCATCGACATCAACACTAGTCAGTTGCCCCACAACCGTCGCGTTTTCGACTACCACGAACTGATTAGGTGACGTGATCAACGGTGCGTCATTCAGCGGCAAAACATCCAGCAATGCACCACCATCAACAATTTCGGAACCATCAGTGACTTCATAGCTAAAGACCACATCAGAATCATCATCAGCCGCTGGAGTGTAAGTCCAAGTGCCGTCTCCATTGTCGACCAGTGTGCCGTTGCCCGAAGCAATTACGAGGCTACCAGCGCTTAAGGCATCACCTTCAATATCATTAGCGTTAGCGAGCAATTCGGCTTCGGTGATAATCCGATCGCTGTCTTCAAGAGTGGGAGTTAGCGTGACATTGGAGTTTGTCGGGGCGTCATTGACTGGCAGAATATCTAACGCTGCACTACCTGTTACCGTGTCAACACCATCAGTAACGTCATAGCTAAAGACCACATCAGAATCATCATCAGCCGCTGGAGTGTAAGACCAAGTGCCGTCTCCATTGTCGATTAAACTGCCGTTGCCCGAAGTAATCGTCAAGTCTATTACGCTCAACAAATCACCATCTACATCGCTGGCATTAGCCAACAATTCGGCTTCGGTGATAATCCGATCGCTGTCTTCAAGAGTGGGAGTCAGCGTGACATTGGAGTTTGTCGGGGCGTCATTGACTGGCAGAATATCTAGCGCTGCACTACCTGTTACCGTGTCAACACCATCAGTAACGTCATAGTTAAAGACCACATCAGAATCATCATCAGCCGCTGGGGTGTAAGCCCAAGTGCCGTCTCCATTGTCAATTAAACTCCCGTTGCCCGAAGTAACCGTCAAGTCTATTACGCTCAACAAATCACCATCTACATCGCTGGCATTAGCCAACAATTCGGCTTCGGTGATAATCCGACCGCTGTCTTCGAGAGTCGGATTGAGCGTAACATTGAGGTTTGTCGGGGCGTCATTGACTGGCAGAATACCCAGCGCTGCACTACCTGTTACCGTGTCAACACCATCAGTAACGTCATAGCTAAAGACCACATTGGAATCATCATCAGCCGCTGGAGTGTACGTCCAAGTACCGTCTCCATTGTCGACCAGTGTGCCGTTGCCCGAAGCAATTACGAGGCTGCCAACGCTTAAAGCATCACCTTCAATATCATTAACGTTAGACAGCAATTCGGCTTCGGTGATAATCCGATCGCTGTCTTCAAGAGTGGGAGTCAGCGTGACATTGGAGTTTGTCGGGGCGTCATTGGTCCCGGTTATCGTAATCGTGACCGTTTCTGTATCGCTAAGTGGCGTGCCGGCATCATCGGTGGCACTGACGAGGTACGTCAGAATCAGAGTCTCGCCGCTTGCTAGGAAATTGAACGCCTCGGCTCCACTGTCAAAGTTCCAAGTAAGTGTACCGTTCGTCTGAGTCCCATCGAGAATCGTCGTCGGCGACACCGATAGGAAGCCTTGCAGTGTTGCATTGTCCAG
>CALHPU010000038.1 GCA_938036435.1 uncultured Pirellulaceae bacterium
TACGGTGAGGAACGACTCGGAGAGTCGTGCCACGTAATACTACGTTAGGAAAGACGCGAACCTAAAATCAGGTGTTTTGAGGAAACCGGAAGCGGAAAGGCGCGAGCCTTCCGGTCCTCGAGTCACCGGACGGCTTGCGCCGTTCCGCTTTTAATCAAAGCTACAGTTTGAAAATAGATTTGCCGCAACCTAATTCAACGGACACTCGCCTTCGGACAGGATGTCTGGTGTCTTTCCCGTGGCGGTCCTTTCATTGGGACCGCAGCTTAGCCACGTCTCGGAAATCGAAATTGGGATGCCGCAAAACGGCAGTGAAGAGGCGGAAGCGTTTTTTACCGTCGGTGCCAAAGCTGAAGTCAACGAGAAATATATTCTGACCGACAAGCTATGGGACTACCTTCAGCGGTATGCGAAGCAGCACCGCACCAAGGGCAACGGATTCGGATTCGGCTTGGTCGGTGCCAAAGACACGACGCGCACCTTGTCCGCCCGATACTATAAGGACGGCAGTGAGATCTTGATTCGGCGCGGTCCACGCAGCAACCCACGGCGACTGACCCCACGCGAATGTGCTCGGCTCATTGGATTCCCAGATACTTGGCGGATCCCAGTCTCTGACACACAGGCCTACCGGCAGTTCGGCAACAGTGTCGTCGTCCCGGTCTTTGAGGCAATGGCCAGAACGCTCAAGCCACATCTGATGAAGGTGCTCAAGTAATCGTAGCCCCGCGTTTTGCGTATAAATCTGGCACTGCGGGGACGACTGGGCGACGTACCGGCACCACGTTAAAAACCTTTGAGGTTGCTCCAATCGGCCTTAGGAAACACCTTTACGTTTGGGGGTCGCCATGATACTTTATTGGCCCGCGAAGACCCTAGCTTGGGCCTTTTTCGGTACGCGCAAAAAGAGAAACCGGTTGCACCTTCGGACACAGACCGCCTTGTAGTGAGTCGCCTGCGTTCTTCTGCAACACTCAGCACTATCCAGATTCGTCATCCTTGGACCCTGATGCGAACCTTGGCTTCTGTTCACTCTGAAGATCTTTCTGCGCTAACCCTTTGTTAAGGTTCCACACACGGAAACGCGCTGACCAGCACACTTCGACATCTGGCCGGACGTTCCTCAAAACAATTTGATTTCAATTCCTAACTTCACTGTCGAAACAAACTTAAAAGGCTAACAACGATGGCAAAAAAATTCGTCTATTTTTACGGTGGCGGAAAAAAAATGACCGACGGCGATCGATCCATGAGAGAGATCCTTGGCGGTAAGGGAGCCAACCTGGCTGAAATGTGCAACGCCGATGTGCCCGTTCCACCAGGCTTCACCGTTTCGACAGAAGCCTGTGCTGTCTACGAAGAAAAAGGCAGCTACCCAAAAGAAATGATGCAGCAAGTCAAAACAGAACTTGCCAAACTTGAAAAACTCGAAGGCAAGAAACTTGGCGACGCCAAGAACCCACTACTGTTGTCTGTGCGATCAGGTGCCGCTCAATCGATGCCAGGCATGATGGACACTGTCTTGAACCTTGGCATGACAGACAAATCCGTTAAAGGATTCGCGGAAGCAACCAACAACGAGCGCGCTGCTTACGATTGCTACCGCCGATTTATCGATATGTTCGGTGACGTTGTGATGGGACCAACTTCCACGTTGAATCACCACCACTTCGAACACGCTTTGACTGCGATCAAGAAGAAGTACAAAGCGAAACAGGATACTGATCTGACTGCCGACCAACTGAAAGAGCTTTGCGAAAACTACAAAGCGATCTACAAGAAGCACGTCGGGTCTCCATTCCCGCAAAACCCAATGAAGCAGCTGGAGCTGTCGATCAACGCGGTATTCGATTCATGGCAAACCGAACGCGCTGTGAAGTATCGCATCTTGAACAAGATCACGGGTCTGATCGGAACAGCCGTGAACGTTCAAACCATGGTCTTCGGAAACATGGGCGACGATTGTGCGACTGGCGTGGCATTCACACGTGACGGTTCTACTGGCGAAGCCAAGCCAATGGGCGAGTACCTCGTTAACGCGCAGGGCGAAGACGTTGTGGCCGGTATCCGTACGCCGATCAACCTCGACGACATCGTCAACGAAAGCGACAAAGGCTTGGTCAAAGCAGGAAAAGAGCTGCTGAAGATCATGGCGAAACTGGAGAAGCACTACAAATACCCACAGGATGTTGAATTCACCATCCAGCAGGGCAAACTGTACATGCTGCAGACTCGTAACGCGAAGCGTGTCGGCATTGCTGGCGTTCGTTGGGCTGTTGAAATGGCAACCGGTGTTGATCAGGTAACCGGAGCGAAACTGCCAAAACTGCTCAGCCCCAAAGACGCGCTGATGACCGTTCAAGGTAGCGACCTCGAACAGTTGCTGTTCCCAATCTTCGACGCCAAAGCCGAAGCGAAACAAACACCGATCTGTACTGGACTGCCTGCCGGCCCTGGTGCCGCTGTTGGTGCAATTGTGCTGAACTCGGACAAAGCCGAAGCGCTCAAGAAGAAGAATCCTAACGCGAAACTGATTCTCGTCCGCCACGAAACGTCTCCTGAAGACGTTGGTGGAATGGGTGCCGCGGAAGGTATTCTGACTAGCACCGGTGGTATGACCTCTCACGCGGCTGTTGTGGCTCGTGGTTGGGGTAAGTGTT
>CALHPU010000039.1 GCA_938036435.1 uncultured Pirellulaceae bacterium
CAGCTTTTGAGCACGAGATTTAGTGGTTTGTCAGGGATGGAAGTTAGAGTGTGTCATCGTAGCCGGAGTCGCCAGACTTCGGTTTTATACTGCTGAACTGAATTCTGGCGAATCCAGCTACCCTAAAATTAAATGTTGACAAACCACTAGTTTCAAATCTGGAAGAATTACTAGCCGTTGGCATAGTTCCCAGCCAGTTCCGCGCGGCACCTCTCCAACAACTTTTTGGTTGCTTTGATACCGTCAGATTCGTTCAAATCTTTCCCCTCATACTCGACGCCGACGTGGCCGCGATACCCAGCATCAAGCATGATGGTGAGCATCTTCATATAGTCCGTTTTGGTCTCGTTGCCATCGGCGTCAAAGTCATGACTTTTGGCAGAAACGGCTTTAGCGAATGGCATTAAAGACGCCATTCCCAAATAACGGTCATATTCAACAAAGGGGCCATTATTACCCCTATTGATTACAAAGTTTCCAAAGTCTGGAAGCGTCCCACAGTTCGGTTTGTCCACTTTTCGGATTACCTGAGCCAGCCACTGCCCGTTGGAGGAGAGGCCGCCGTGGTTCTCGACGATGACCCCAATGTTGTCCTTGGCAGCGTATTCGCAAAGACTACTCAGCCCGTCGGCGGCTCGATCGACCTGCTCCGAGTAAGTGCCGCCTGAAGCCGCGTTGACTCGAATTGAGTGGCAGCCCATGAATTTCGCCGCATCGACCCATTTATGGTGATTCTCTACGGCTTTCTTCCGTTTCGCTTGGTCGGCGTCCCCCAGATTACCCTCGCCATCGATCATGATCAGGAGCGCTTTTACGCCGTGATCGTCGGCCCTATTCATCATTTCGCCAAGGTATTTCTCGTCTTTTGCTTTGCCTTTGAAGAACTGGTTGACGTACTCAATCGCGCCGATGCCAAACTCCTCTTTAGCAACTTGGGCGAAGTCCAAGTTATCCATTTTGCCACCACGGAGCCGACGGTGAAGAGACCATTGAGCCAGCGAGATATCGAAAAGCTCTTCGGATTGAGCATATTTCGCGTAATTCTTGCGCGTTTTTGCCAATGCAGATCCTGCGAAAGTCAAAGATGCCGTAGCGACTGCCGAAGCAGCCAGAAATTGGCGGCGATGCGGGGATTTCATCAATGTTTCTCCTAAGATTGAGAGCGGTTTCTGAGGCTTGAGTCCCTTATTATAACCGTCGATCTATCGTTGTGGGTCGATTTGGTCGGCAACGCATATATAAACCGTTCGAAATTTGGTAAAACGACGCCACCTGAGCAACTGCCGCTTCAATTCGGCGCCCCTATACATCTCCACCGGCCCAAACAGGCTGTGCATTCTTCACCGTGACTGAACCGAACCCCGTCGACGATTCGATTACCATCGAAAATTGCCCTCATCCGGTAAACGCATCGATAGCACCTCCCGGATCAAAAAGTATCACCAATCGCGCGTTAGTTTGTGCAGCACTTGCCGGGGGTACTTCGGTCCTAAATGGAGCGCTCGACAGTGACGACACGCGTGTGATGATCGACAGCCTGCAAAAAATTGGCGTCAAAGTGGAGGCTGATCTCAGCCAAAAACAACTGACCGTCCATGGAGCAGGTGGAAATTTCACCGACTGTTTCGATCTCTTTATTGGTAACAGCGGAACGACAGTGCGTTTCTTGACCGCCATGTTGGCTTTCGCCGGCGGAAAGTTCAAACTCGACGGCGTCGATCGCATGCGTGAGCGCCCGATTGGCCCCTTGATCGAAGCCCTTCAAGGATTGGGCTCAAAAACATCAGCGCTCTCGCCCGGTGACTGCCCTCCTGTGGAAATCAAATCACCACCGATTGCCGGCGGCAAAGTCGATGTCAGTGGCAGCATTTCCAGCCAATATTTAAGCGGCTTATTGATGGCGGCAGCGCAAGCGGCCGGCGATGTCGAATTCTCCATCGACGGCCCACTTATCTCCAAGCCGTACGTGCATATGACGATCGAGGTCATGAAGGCCTTTGGTGTAAATTGCCGGGCCGACGATTCACTAACTCATTTTTCGATTGATGCTGATCAAAAATACTCGGCCACGAACTACGACATCGAACCGGATGCTTCTGCGGCCAGTTACTTCTGGGCGGCGGCAGCGATCTGCGGTGGAACGGCCACGATCACCGGTCTCTCGCGCGACTCGCTGCAAGGCGATGTTGGTTTTGTCGACTGTCTAGAAAAAATGGGCTGCCGCGTTCAATGGGGCAGCAACCACATCAGCGTGACCGGACCGGCCAAATGCGGCATCGATATTGATATGTCTAACGTCAGTGACACGGTACAGACATTGACCAGCGTGGCTTTATTTGTCCAAGGCCCAACGAACATCTGCAACGTAGCCCACAACCGGGTCAAGGAAACCGATCGGATTGGGAACCTCGCAATCGAGCTGCGTAAGTTCGGCGTGCAAGTGGACGAGCGACATGATGGACTGACTGTGCATCCGGGGCCGCTGAATCCAGCGATCATCGAAACCTACGACGATCACCGCATGGCGATGAGCCTAGCGTTGGTGGGCCTGAAACAGGAAGGCGTGGTGATTACCAATCCCGGTTGTGTCTCGAAGACTTACCCAAATTACTTCGAGGAGCTGCGTAATTTTTTGGCCGCAAAATAGTTGTCGTTGCCTCTAAGTATAGATTTTTCTATTGTTGGGATCATTACTCGGTAATGCTAACACAACGCTTTCGTTTTGAAGTTGCTCTATTACAAGCCCGAGGCGCGAGCGAGCGGATATTTCCGAGGATTTCGACATCCCACGCTGGCGATTCTGGCTCGTATTGAAACGCTTCGCGATTTCAGATTGGCGAGAATTTTGTTGAGTAGAACGTGAAAATTCGCTGTCAAACAAGCAACTTCAAAGCGTTAGCACAAAGCCTCTTTTGAAAGACATCATGAAACGGATCGATGAAATCACTCAGGGGCGTTTTCCCGCTGAGGTTCACCGCAACGCGGCGCCCGCGAAGCTATACGAACACGCCGTCCTTTTTGATGGTGGTAACATCACCAAGTCTGGTGGTCTGGCGGCAAAATCGGGAAAAAAAACTGGCCGCAGCCCGCGTGACAAACGCATCGTGTCTCAAGATTCGATTGATGCAGATGTTTGGTGGGGCGACGTTAACATCCCGATGACCGAAGCGTCTTTCGCGAAAGTCCGCCAGCAGGCGAGCGACTATTTGGATAACAGCGACCATCTATACGTCCTCGATGCATTTGCTGGTTGGGAAAAAAAGCATCGACTGAAGATCCGCGTCATTTGCTCGCGCGCCTATCACGCGCTGTTTATGCACAACATGTTGATTCGCCCAACCGAAGAGGAACTGGCGGAATTTGGAGAGCCAGACTATGTGATTTACAACGCCGGTTGCCAAGCCGCCGATGAATCTATCGAAGGTGTGGAAACCGAGACGAGCGTGTCGATCAATTTTGACTCCCGCGAGATGGTCATTTTGGGTACCGAGTACGCCGGCGAGATGAAGAAGGGCGTATTCACCATCATGAACTACTTGATGCCCAAACGCGATGTGCTGTCGATGCACTGCTCCTGTAATGAAGGACAGCAACACGACGTGACGCTGTTTTTTGGACTCTCGGGTACCGGAAAAACAACACTCTCGGCTGACCAAAATCGAAAATTGATCGGCGACGATGAACATTGCTGGACCGAAGATCATGTGTTCAATATCGAGGGTGGCTGCTACGCAAAATGCGTGAACCTTTCGGCAGAGAAGGAACCGGAGATCTACAATGCAATTCGATTCGGATCGGTGTTGGAAAACACGGTGCAAGATGCGTTAACGCACGAGGTCGATTACACCGACACTTCAATAACGCAGAACACACGTTGCTCCTATCCGATCGAGTTCATCGACACCGCGCGCGTGCCGTGCGTTACCGATTCACCAAAGAACATAATCTTCCTAACCTGTGACGCGTTCGGTGTGTTGCCCCCGGTCAGTAAGCTTACCGCCGAACAGGCAATGTATCACTTCATCAGTGGCTACACGGCCAAAGTCGCCGGGACTGAGATGGGCGTTTCCGAACCGCAGGCAACCTTTAGCGCTTGCTTTGGCGCGGCGTTTTTGGTTTGGCATCCAACGCGATACGCAGAACTGTTGGCAGCGAAAATGAAGCTTCACAACTCCTCGGCCTGGCTGGTCAACACAGGCTGGAGCGGCGGTGCGTTCGGTGAAGGGTCACGCATCAGCCTGTCTTTTACTCGCGCCATTATCGATGCGATTCACAACGGCACGCTTTCGATCGCCGATTATGCAAAAGACAAGCATTTCGGATTGGCGATTCCCAAAGCTTGTCCCGGCGTCCCGGGAAGGATCCTGCGTCCAAAGGGGACTTGGAAGAACCCTGCTGATTACGTCGCCATGGCAAACAAACTGACCGCTGCCTTCCAAGAAAACTTTTCCAAGTACTCTGACAAGGCATCTCAGGCCGTGATTGATGCGGGGCCTAAGTAGTGGATTGGTGAACGGTAGCCTAGAGGGCGTTTCAAAACCTAAATTCATGGACTGTTCGTAGTGGGATTCGCCAGAATTCCTTCTGCCCTCCAGTTAAAGGGACTTCTGGCGAAGTCCACTATAGGTTTTGAAATGCCTTCTAGGCTCTGTCACGTAATTGGTGAGCGGCAAGGCGATAGCCCAATGGCACTCACTTAGGCCAAGTAATTGAGTTGCTTCGCTCCGACCAAATCTAAAGTGCGTGCCACTGGGTTATCGTCTCGGAGAGACGAGCTACGTAAAACGCCTCTCCGAGGCGTTCACCCTCCGGTTGACCGCAACACTAATTGTTAGAGGTAAAACGGGAATCTATCTCGGGATTATTCCTAGGAGAGTTGCTCCAATCTCTTGCGAGATCGGCTACAGCAGAACTTCAAACGGAGTGCTTCTTTAGATCCTCGATCGAAACAAACTCGATCGCGCTCATGTGGGTGCCTTCAAGAAATACTTTTGGTGCTTTTCCTGCTTGGAGCGCCTCTTTCCACCGCTCCACACACAAGCACCAGCGATCGCCATCGACCAGTCCCGGGAAATCGTACTCGGGCCGCGGCGTCGATAAATCATTGCCGGCCTGTTTGCTGAACTCGAGAAACTCGTCATTTACTTGAGCGCAGACAATGTGCAGACCGTAGTCCGTCTGTCCCGTCCGACAATAACCGTCGCGATAGAATCCAGTCATCGGATTTCCACAGCACATCTCAATTTCAGTGCCAAGTACGTTTTTGGGCATGCGTTGCTTTGCCTACGTTAAAAGAAGCTGTTTGCGAGTGTGGATTCCACCGACACGGAACTCAGGCGGTTTCGTTTTTCACCGTACTGATCGCGGTGAGAAAGTGTTTGCAGGATTTGAATCGTTTTTCGGGATTCACCTCAATGCAGCGATGCACCGCGCGGGCCAGTTTTTCATTGAGGTCAGGCCGATGCTCCATGATGTCAGTCACGTCTACCGAATCATGAGTCAGCGCGGCCATGCCTGTCGTGTCGGTCGATCCCCAAGGATGTTCAAACGTTAGCAAACGATAGATCGTGACACCAAAAGCGAATACATCCACGCGATTATCGGTTGCACGGCGGCGAACGATCTCGGGTGCCATATACTGCGGCGTGCCAGTTCGATTGCCGGGCAAACGATAAGGCGGCTCGTCGGGAATCGTCAAACCGAAGTCAATCATTTTTACCGACGAATAATTGTCGTGGCAGATAAAGTTACGCGGGCAAACGTCGCGATGAATGAATCCCGCATCGTGAACCGCCTGAACGCTCTGAGCCATCTGGCGAATCATTTTCAATCGATGCGGATTGACCTCTTTCTTTTTTGAATGGACGACCGCATCCAACCCCGTCCCCTTGATGTATTCCATCAGAATATATTCCACCCCGGTCGTCGTCACACCGTGCTCGAAGGTCTCAACGATCAACGGATGAGAAATTTGCATCGCGATAACGCCCTCGCTAGGTTTGTCCAAACCCTTAAATCGCGCTTTAAAGTACTCGGTCTTATCGGGATCAAGAAATTTGATGCCGTAAAGATCCCCGGACCCAATCTCCTTGACCACATGGAATTTGGACATGGTGCCGGTAAACGCGTGCCGATCGACGAGGAACCGTGACGACACATCCAAACGCTCTTTCTTTCCTGAGCCACCGCCAAAAAGTTTGTCGAAAATTCCCATCCGTAGCCCGTCGCCTTGCATTTAAACTAGCCTGCTTGCTAACAAGCCAAAGATAAGTCACTTACCGCAGTAATCGATCGTCCGCGCGATTTCTGATTTCAGTTTTTCGCGTGTCACGATCCGATCGATGAAGCCATGCTCCAGCAAGAACTCACTGGTTTGAAAACCCTCGGGCAATTCAATCTGAATCGTCGCCTTAATTGTTCGAGGGCCAGCAAAACCGATCAAGGCTTTGGGCTCGGCAAAAACTAGATCACCCAGCGAAGCGAAACTGGCGGCAACGCCACCCATGGTTGGATTGGTCAGCACGGAAATAAACAGCCCGCCTTTTTCGTCCAGCCGCGCCAGTGCGGCGGAAACTTTGGCCATCTGCATCAGCGACAGAATCCCCTCGTGCATGCGAGCACCGCCGCCAGATCCACTAATAATAATCAGCGGCAGGTTTTGTTCGGTCGCACGTTCGGTCAATCGAGTTAGTCTTTCACCGACGACGCTACCCATCGAACCCATGATGAATTGAGAATCGGTAACGCCGATGGCGACGCGTCTGGCGCGGATCATGCCGCAACCTGTGATGACGGCGTCTTTAAGCCCCGTCTTTTTCTGTTCGGATTTAATGCGATCAACATAGGCGCGACTGTCGGTGAACTCCAACGGATCACCCGAGACCATGTCTTGATCCCACTCCTCAAAAGTGCCGCTGTCGAGAACTTGCTCGATGCGCTCCGATGCTGACACGTACATGTGGTAGTTGCAACTAGGGCACACGTGCAGCAGCCGTTGAGCTTCTTTTTTGAAGATCGCCGATTTGCAGTCGGGACACTGAATCCATGTGCCTTCGGGAATGCCTCTTTTTTTTCGTCCGGTCACAGTGGTTCGCGTTTGGGTCATGAAATTTTCTCAGTATGTTCTGCCTGCCGACAATCTAATTGTCGCACGACCCGACCATTTTATTCAACTTCTGATTTCTCGCGAACCTGAATTGAGCCAAAAAAAGCAAACAATTATCCGTCTAAATCTGTCATCACATCCACTTCTACCGTTGCGTTTTTTGGTGACAACCGATAGATCTTGTCCGCATATTTTTCAAATAGGCCCACATCGTGGTGGGAAATCATCAGAACTTGGAAACCCAACTCACGCGCCGCGCGGTGCACGATATTGACCAGTCTGGGAACCAATTCTGGCCGCAGCCAACAATCTTGTTCGTCCAGTACCAGAAACTGCCGATGTTGATCCGGGTTGAGTGTGGCCAGCGCGAACATTCTTAAACCCACGCTTAACACATTTTGCACCGACCCGCCCTGCCCTCTGAGCACATCTTCGGTGTTGCCGTCACGCTCGATGGAGAAATTCACGGCCGCCGCACCGCGTTTGAAGTCTGCATTGGACTTGAATTTGATAGGCTGCCCTAACACTTCTTGAATGGCGCGCGTCAAATTAGTTTCAAGAACCCCCAGCACTTCTTCGAACAGAGATTTGCTGAGCGTTTCTAACGCGACGGAGGTGCGGTCGGCAATCTCCAAAAACGACTCAAGGTCCAAAATCTTGGCGTCTGTTTGCTCAAGACGCTTCTGGTTGGCCTCCAGTTGCCACGTTAATTTATCTAAACGGGCAAGTGTTGCTTGAGGAGATTTGATTTGGGGATTCACAGTGTTCACACTGGTTGGCTGGAGGATTGTGGCGACCGCGTATTTATCCCGCGCCTGAACGCGCTTGACAAGATTGTTGGACTAAATCTGGTGTGGAAATCAAGGTCAAGTTCTAGGTAGCGTTGCAGTGACGTGACGATTGAGCTTCTCACCACTACCATTTCATGTAAAAAACGATGTTTGTGTCAATGGCCGCCGTTTTTTTGTACCATTTTGAAGCGCCGTTTCGTTAATTTGGTAAGCAGTGGCGACTCTCTATTTTGTCGTACCTTACATCGATGTGTTTCCGAAAGTTGAAACTTGTTTTCCATGGAGCCTTAGAAATGCATTTAACACTCCTCCTCTTGATGACGTTGGCTTTTTCGTTTGGCAATTACGCGACCGCACAGCAGACAGATTTCTTTTGGTCTGATATAGGTCTCAACATGGGAGCAACGAACCAACCGTTAGAGGTCGAATCAAAATCCGTTGGCGATACTGGATCGTTGTATCTTTATTACTCCACAAACGGGCCCTCCAACGCAGACCTTGATATTGGTGCCTTCGTAGATATCGCGACCTCTCAGCCCGGAGTCATTCGTTTCACCCATGCCGAAACACTCAATTTTCCTCGTCCTGTTTTTCAAGACGATCGATGGGGCAGATCCCCGGAATTTTCGGATACTTTTGGTCAAACGGCGACCGTATCTGACGACTTCATCAATGAACTGGGCGCCTTTTCCGTTTTTGTTTTTAACTCGGGCGGGATAAGAGAACAAAACACCGCATTTGACCAAGGATACGATCCAAACGCAGACGCGTTTTTGTTTGCCCGAGTCGATTATGAAGTGATCGGAGAGGGGTGCGTCCAAATTCACGTCGGGCCGGGCCAACTAGGAATTGCCAATGTAGAAAGTTCTCCATTCGGTGCATTTCCAGATAACACTTTTCTTGACGCATCTTTTGGCAGCGCGCTAATTCCCGCGCTTGGACCGGGCATGGTTTTGGGAGATACCAGTGGCGATGGAACCGTTGATTTTTCTGACATTGGTCCATTTGTTGATGTGCTCATCGCCGGCGGTTTTTCAAACATGGCAGATACCAATTGCGATGGTGCCGTCGATTTTTCTGACATTGCATCTTTCATCGATATTCTTACCGGAACGGCCGGCTTTGAAGTCGTTGACCCAAGCGTCGAGAACACAACGCCTCAACCCGGTATGCTGGGGGACGTCAACGGCGATGGCTTCATTGATATAACCGACATTTATTGTATTCTACTCAGCGGTAACGACTGCGGTTTCGGGATTCCAACAGCCGATGTCAATCAGGATGGTGTCGTGGGCATTCTCGATATTGCCCCGCTGGTTGATATTATCCTTGACCAAAACTAGCCTTCAATGCGGTTAGCACGCTTTGAAATTACGCGCGTTTAACAGGCTTCGCAATGCGTTGAGAATGTAAAGGCGTCGTTCTTCGTTGAAAGCAAAACTGATTCTGGTGCGTTTGTCACCAACAATCTCCACCTGCCAGCTTGCAGGATGTACGTCGTGCTCATGTGACGCGATTGACGTTTTCCTAATTTGGGCAACAGAAGACCAATCAAAATAACGCGTCCATCCAAACGGCCCAACGCCCATGAAAATTTTCCCCTGATCGTAGCTGGTGGAAATGACAATTTTCCCGCAGACCGTCATCAGCGCCATCGAACCGAGAAAAAACGTTCCCAATAAAAACGGGATACCAAACAGTGACAGAAACAGATCAAACTTGCCCTCTACAATCTGTCCACCATAAATTCCACCGAGGGAAGCTCCCGACCAAACACACATAAAAGGTACAAGAAACAGCGCTCCCCACGAGCGTGTTGAACTTACCAGTTTCCAACCATCATAAGTCTCTTCGAAGTGGACGCCTTGGGGCGGGTTTTCTAAATCGAAACCCGTGAGGTCCCGCCCAGAAGCCAAAGCACCGGAAACTGATGTGGCTTGATCGCATGGCGGACAATAAGCAACATCGGTGGTAACATTAACCTGTTCACCGGGAATCTGAATGTGGCAGGCGGGACAAGTGATCTTCATGAGGCAGTCGTCTCCAAGTAGTTTACCTTCATTCTGGTGACTGCTTTTTCGGAGGATCGCCTCCGGCAATCACCACTCTTTGGGCCTATTCGCTGCTGCTTAAGATTCCTTGTGAAAGAAGTTCCTGCTAACCGACATTTTGACCAAGATTGTATAAGACACTCCGGAAAGCCCGTTTCATGCCACGCCCAACTGATATTCGCATCGCTGATGTAGAGCTTTATTTCTTGCCGGTCCAAACACGGATGCCGTATAAGTTCGGTTCTGAGTCGCTCACATCGGTTACTTGCGCTCGAGCAAAAGTGACAGTCGAAAATAGCAACGGCATTTTGGCTGTCGGTTGGGGTGAAACGCCTCTGTCAGTTCAATGGGTCTGGCCAAGTCACTTAAGTGTAGAATTTCGTTTGGATCGACTTACGAAGTTTACCAAGCAATTAGCCGCCCGCCTCCCGCAAGCCAAACTGACCGGTCATGCGATAGAAATCGGGCTGGAGTTGATCGAGAACGTGATCGCCGATGTTGGCATTGATTCCCCAGAGGATCCGCCTGAACAACGCCTGCCCTACCTAGCAAAACTGGTTGCTTCGAGTGTGTTCGACCAAGCGATTCATGATGCTTACGGAAATTCAAACAGTGTCGACATATACGCCGCCTATGGCAGGCAATTTCTTGATCGCCCGCTGACCGATTTTTTCAACGCAAAAAAGATCGGCGGGCAGAATATCGGGATAGAGGCCAGCCAACTTCTGTCCGGACGCCACTTGGATGAATTTTTCGAGCACTCTCCGGCCATGAAGATACCCGTGTGGCATGCCGTCGGAGCCTCGGACCCCATTCACCCCGACGAACTCACAGCCGAACATCCGGAAGACGGATATCCGGTTCTACTTGAGGATTGGATCAAGACCGATGGACTTGATTGCCTCAAGATCAAACTTCGTGGCAACGACGCGGACTGGGATTACGCTCGGTTAGTCGATGTGGGACGCGTCGGCATGCCGTTGGGCGTGAAGTATCTGTCGGCGGATTTTAATTGCATGGTGCAAGATGTGGACTACGTCAACCAAATCCTCGATCGACTCAAGACGGAGCACCCGGCAATTTGGGATTCCATCCTTTACGTGGAACAACCCTTCCCACATGAGTTGGAGGAGCTGAAACTGGACGTGCGCAGTCTCTCGCAGCGCAAGCCACTGTTTCTCGATGAAAGCGCCCATGACTGGCGATATGTCGAATACGGTCGGCGGTTGGGCTGGACGGGAGTAGCCTTGAAGACTTGTAAAACACAAACCGGGGCGCTGTTGAGCATGTGCTGGGCGAAGGTTCACCAGATGCCACTGATGGTTCAGGACCTTACCAATCCCATGTTGGCTCAGATCCCCCACGTTAGGCTGGCAGCACACAGCGGCACGATCATGGGCTTGGAATCTAATGCGATGCAATTTTATCCCGATGCGTCCTCGCCAGAGGCGCAGGTACATCCCGGACTGTATAAAAGAGTAGGCGGCAAACTTGATCTCTCGTCAGTTGGCGGCAACGGTTTTGGCTATCGGGCGGACGAAATCAAACGCGTGCTGCCAAATAAAGAAACATAAGAAGCGCAACGGCGCAGGGCCGTCCGGTTTCGCGGCTAAAGTCCGCAGATAGAAAGATCGTAACTCAGACCGGAGGGCGTGAGCCCTGCCGCTACCGGCGTGAGGCATTCTACTTCCACCATCTTTTCCAAGGCAGTTTTCCAATGCAAGCCGTGCTGATCGAAAAACCGTACAAGTTTGTTCCACCGATAACGCAAACTTGGCCCGGGAATTTGGCGCTGAAATTGGGCGTTCATAAATGGCTGCTGAAGTCACGAGAAGGCGTTGTCGATTGCGAGGTCCGTAACGCAGACCGACTGAAGGCCTCTGTGGAGGCCGGCCATGGGGTGATGTTGACGCCAAACCATTGCCGCACAACCGACCCAATGGCAATGTGCCACTTGAGCGCCGCGACAGCAATTCCATTCTACACAATGGCCAGCTGGCATCTGTTCAATCAAAATGCACGCACCACATTTGCCATTCGTATGATGGGGGCCTTCAGTGTCAACCGCGAGGGACTCGACAAAGCATCAGTCGATTATGCCGTTGGCGTACTTCAGAATGCCCAACGTCCGCTTTTGATTTTCCCTGAGGGAACGACCAGTCGCACCAATGATCAACTGATGGCGCTAATGGACGGCCCGTCATTTATCGCTCGCACCGCTGCCAAACGAAGACAAAAAAAGGATGGAGGAAAGGTCGTCGTACATCCTGTCGGGATTCGATACTTGTTTCAGGGTGATTTGGATCGGGCCTGCGAGGGCGTCCTTGCCGAAATCGAGCACAAGCTCACATGGCGTCCGAGCCCCGAAAAACCACTCGTCGATCGCATAATCAAAATCGGTGACGCGCTGCTGCGGTTGAAGGAACTTCAGTATGGTATTCTCCCCGACAATTCCTTGACACTCAAACAGCGGCAAAACGGGCTGGTCGATCGGTTACTGCATCCGTTGGAGCAAGAGTGGATTGGAGAACATTCAGATGCCGGCATCGCGATTCGAATTAAGAATCTACGAATGAAGATTTTCCCTGAACTCAGCCGCAATACCCTCCCCGACGCTGAACAGAAACGGCGATGGCGACAACTGGAAGATACATACTTGGCTCAGCAAATCGATTGCTACCCCGAACAGTATCTGACCGAACATCCTTCGGTGGACCGAATTTTGGAGACGGTAGGAAAGTTTGAGGAAGACCTGAATGACCGCTGTCGGATTCACGGGAACACGAAAGTTATCATTGATGTCGACGAGGCGATCGAGGTGTCCGGCAAACGTGATCGTGCCGCGAAAACCGACGCGCTGATGGATCAGATCCGTGCTCGCCTGGAAGCCAAAATGTTCGAGCTTCAATCGGAATCCCGAATGTATGTTGCCCGATCGCAGTGACGCCAAATGCATTTTAATTTGCCCCATGAGCAAACTTTTTCCGTAGCCGAAGTGGCAAGACTTTGGATTGCCTGAGAGCAAATTCGCCAATCAAATTCGCCAATCTCTTGCGAGATCGGCAAAGAGGGCAAACCAACGAAGCTTGGCTTACCTTGGGCCTGCTGGCAACGTTGCTTCACCACTACCACACCGCTAAAGGGGCTAGAGCCGCTGAAAGTTCGCCTAATTTACACCAAGCCGAATAACCGCTTTGAAAAATCGATTTTTCGCGGCATTTTTGGCGATGTCATTGGAATTTTCGCGGGTTGTGTCCTAAGATAACCACCGGTTTGAAGTGGACCGAAGTCGAAACACACCGGACTGGAAAGTCTTCCTGCGGCCGGACGACCACGAGGATTCCACCGCCAATATTTTCTAGGAGTAAAGTGTGGCTAACGTAGAAACAAAACTAGCTTACAAAGTCAAAGACATCTCACTGGCCGAACTCGGTCGCAAAGAAATCATGCTGGCCGAAAATGAGATGCCAGGTTTGATGGCATTGCGTGCCAAGTACGGAAAAACAAAACCGCTGACAGGAGCCCGCATTGCCGGCTGCCTGCACATGACCATCCAAACAGCCGTTTTGATTGAAACTCTCGTCGAGCTCGGAGCGGAAGTTACTTGGTCCAGCTGTAACATTTTCAGCACCCAAGATCAGGCAGCAGCCGCGATTGCTCAGGCTGGAATTCCTGTTTTCGCCTGGAAGGGCCTTTCGGAAGAAGAGTTCGAATGGTGTATCGAACAAACGCTTACAGCGTTCCCATCCGGTGAGCCACTGAACATGATCTTGGATGATGGTGGCGATCTGACTGCCATGGTTCACGACAAATTCCCAGAGTTGCTCGGCAACATCAAGGGCATCAGCGAAGAGACAACCGCTGGCGTTCACCGACTGATCGTTTTGGCTCAAGAGAACCGACTTCAAGTTCCTGCGATCAACATCAACGATTCAGCCACCAAGAGCAAGTTCGACAACCTGTATGGTTGCCGCGAATCTCTGGCTGATGGCGTTAAGCGTGCGACCGATGTCATGCTGGCCGGTAAAGTTGCCGTCGTTTGTGGCTACGGTGATGTTGGAAAAGGCTGTGCTCACTCGCTTCAGCGTTATGGCTGTCGGGTTATCGTGACAGAAATCGATCCGATCAACGCACTGCAAGCTGCGATGGAAGGTTTCGAAGTCGTCACCATGGACGAAGCGTGCAGCGAAGGAAACCTGTTCGTTACAACAACCGGCAACAAGGACATCATCCTTGGCGATCACATGGCCAAGATGCCTAACGATGCGATCATCTGTAACATCGGTCACTTCGATACCGAAATCGATGTTGCTTGGTTGGAAGCACAAGTTGAAGCCGGCAAGATCTCGAAAGAGAACATCAAGCCTGCCGACATCGGTGCGGTCGATCGTTACACTTTCGCCGACGGTCACAGCGTCATGGTTCTTGCTCAAGGACGATTGGTTAACCTTGGCTGTGCCACGGGCCACCCAAGCTTTGTGATGAGCATGTCGTTCACCAACCAAGTTCTGGCTCAGCTGGAACTTTGGGAGCGCTCTGAACAGTACGACGTTAGCGTTCACTTGATGCCAAAGCGTTTGGACGAAGAAGTAGCTCGTCTGCACTTGGATCAATTGGGGGTGAAGCTGACGAAGCTTACTCCTGAGCAAGCCGAGTACATGAACGTTCCGGTCGAAGGTCCATACAAGCCTGATCACTACCGTTATTAACGGCGAGGAAAACGAGCAGTTTCGAGAGATGTATAATTCTTAACTGTTTGCTCGTTCAAGAAAAAAAATGAAACGCAGCGTGTTTTCACGCTGCGTTTTTTCGTGGCTCGACCCTCTCGATCTAAACCGCGCAACCTACCCCTAATTTGACTGCGTTAGGCCTCATCAATAGAAACCATGCGTTAAGCTGCTCTTGTGCATCAGCACTCCAACGAAAATTCTGTTGAAAACCTGATTTTGGCTGGTAAGAGCCTCAAGGCATCTGGCCTCACAATCTGATAAATTCGTGATTCAAAAAAATCCTATCAACAGATTCTTTTCGCTACGAGTTTAGCCGATCGTTACAACCAAAATCGCTCCTAACCAACAGCAAAACAATGAACAAATGCCTCTTTCTAACTCTGATTATCTGCTGCTTTGTATCAGTGGACGCGTTCGCTCAAAGCAGTGATAAAGGCTCGAGCTCAACTTCGCGGTCTTACGGAGGGTCATCCTCCAAAGCGACTAGGGCCGACAAAGAGATGGCCAAGGCAAAGGCGAAGCTTGTTCGTCAAATGACTCGCAAGGATTTTGAAGGCGTCAAGCTTGACCGAGACCAAAAGAAGTCTCTGACGAACATGGTCGACGCAAAATACTCAGAGATGGTTCAATTGGATACCAGGATCGCAAGTTCAATCCCAGCGGATCAAGTTAAAGCGCTGAAAAAGGCATTCCGCAACGCGGAAAGAGAGGGCAGTTCCGAAACCGAAGCGATGAGTGTGAGTATGGAATCGATTGGATTGCCGGAGATGGTCCAAGAAAAGGTTTTGATGATGAATCAGTCCAAAGAAGCCATCCGCGAGGCGATCCGTATGTCAATCGTCAAAACGTTTAGCCCAGAGCAACAAGAGGCATTCGCCGATGTGATGGCCGCAAAGAAAGAGGAGATGGCGGAGAAGGAGATGGCTTCAGAGAAGGAGATGGCTTCAGAGAAGGAGATGGGCGGCGAGAAGGAGATGATGGGAGAGAAGGAAATGATGGACGAGAAAGTGGTAACCGCCGAGTAACCTTCCCGAGCCGTTAACAGCTACACAGAAATCAAACGCAGCGTGTTTTCACGCTGCGTTTTTCTATAGTGGAACGACTTTCCAAGTCGTTTGCTGCATGTTCACGACTCGGAGAGTCTAGGCACATTCCGGCACATTCCATCAGGCTGGTTCGTACTCGTCGCCACAAGACCAACAAGCAAAGAACCCCTCGTCAACTTCCTCGCCGCAACGACAAGTCCATGCCGGACAGGTTTCCGCTTGAGCCACTTGCAGATCTGCCAACAACGCTTTGGCCCGTTCAAGATTCGAGCGAACGACGATCAGCCGAATAGCCCCCAATTCACCAATCCCAAGATCAAACGCGCCTCCCTCATCGTCCATTTGAGCCACGATGTTGTTTTCAGATAGCAAGCTAATTGCTGCCTGAGCGGCAATCTCGTTGTCAAATTCGCCGACGGCGACCAAGTCTTCATCTCGCATCAGAAAGCCTCTTTCAGAAATTGCTACGGCGTCTGCTCTTCCTCAAGTCCGCCAAACGAATGGTTCAGCCAAACTTCGGCAACCCTTGCCACCTCGTCGTCGTGGTTAACTTTCAATTGCTCGAATTGACCGTCATTGTAATCGCGGGTCATCATCAAAAACAGATTGCCCGTTTCGAACTCCGCACGCTGCTGCGGTTCGGGGATTGTTCCGTTGACCAGCGTCGCGGTCAATTTTGCATAGACACAACTTGAGAGAAACAATCCTGTGGCGACGTTCGCCAGCCGCGCACATTGCAGTTGCTGCTGCAACAGCTCTTTCCCGTGAGACGCGTAAGCTGTTTTCATCGACCAGCCAAATTTCCCCAAGTGGCTGCCAATCCATCTTGAATGAAACCTCAAATGCTCATGCTTGACCGGAACCGACGGCGTCCCAACGTAGATCTTCTTAGGTGCCTGCCACCAATTGGTCGTTAATGTTTTGAGATCGTCACCAACGGCTTGAACACTTTTGGACACCAGTTTCTGCTGAAGGATGTCGCTGGGCCCCTCACTGATCAGACTATAGCGGATGTTTCGCAAATCGCGTTCGAGCGACTGATCGTTGAATAGACTCTTGCCGCCCCACACATCCATCGTATCGTTTACGATTCTCCACAAAAACGAATTGGCGGCGAGCTTCAACATGATCGCTTCGTTTTGAATCGACTCCTCCCCTATGTCTAGGTGAGCCGCCACGTGGTAAACCGCCGACTCTAATGCGCACAACTTGGTTGCCGCAGTCGCGATCTTCTCTCGTACCAATCCAAACTGACCGATCGACTTGCCCGACTGTTTTCGAAAGTTTGCACGCTGGACCATACGCTGAAGCAATAATTTCCCAGTACCCAACATGGCAGCAGCGTAAAGAACGTTTTCGCTTTGCCGAGCCGCGGAAAGGATCGCTTGGCCATCGCCGAT
>CALHPU010000040.1 GCA_938036435.1 uncultured Pirellulaceae bacterium
GATTCGCCTTCGGAATCCGGCGAGTTGGATGTTTCTTGTTTGTCTTCGGTTTCAGGATCATCCTTCATGCCGAAATTTGTTTCGATAAAGATCCGTCGCACGTTGTTACTGGGCAGCGGCACTTCGATGGTGGCGACGTGAGGATCCTCTACCAAGCGTTTGTTGATATCGTTGAGTGTCTCGGTAATCAAGCACATGGCCATGTTGACGCGCTTGATATACGGATTCTGAGCCCACGACAAAAAACGGACCAAGTGCGAGGCTTGTGTGTTGGCGATATTCGATTGAGCTCCCGCCGGAACCAGATACTGTGCGTAGGGGAACAGAAACGCCATCCGTTTCCGATCGGCCGGGTCTTCCTCCAACAAGTTACGTTGGATCAGCCGTTGGTAGTTGGTCAGCACATCGTCGGGCGTGCGTGTCCAGCCAGATGGGCTGCCGATTTCTTTGGTCAGGACCGTCATCATGTCACGATGCCGCTGAGGATTTCCGCCGGCGAGAGGTTGAATGCCGCGTCCCATGTCATAGGAAGTGACAAGGTCCCAAGAACCGAAGATTTGCGTTGCCAAAAAATCGTTCAACCCGCAGAAGCCGTCGACCGTTTTACCACCCTCTTTTTTTCTGTGGTGAAACAGATCGTTAACGTTTCCATGCAGGACAAATACACAAGTGTTTGCAGCGAAGTAGAGGTTCGCCATTTCGCGGGCCCAGCCCGGGTACCAGTCCGGTACATTGACTTTTGAGGGCACTTCATCCATCGGAGAAATGTCGGTCACGTTATCGCTCATGGTGTTTACGGATTTGGAAAACCTGCCCCACTCAGTCCAGGGACAATGTCTAACTAGTCTCTGTTTCGGTTTCTCCCGGTCCCATTTGTTTGACATCGTCCTCGATCTTGGAAGTCGAAGGTGTCACCAGCCCCATTTCGACCTCGAAGTTACGCAACGCGTCTTCGGCCATCGCGTTTTCCATTGCTTCTTCCTTCTCGATGTCTGCCATGCCTTCTTCGCTGAGGTCGGCTGCGACACGGGCCTTGCCGCGATTGAGGGCAATTTTGTCTTGGATGACATCCTCGATTTGACCAAAATCGGTTGTGACATCGAAGTTGAAATCCTTGGCCAATTCTGCCATCTCGGCCTCCGCCTTGCTCATCTTCAACTCGGCGTCGTAGGACTGAATTTTTTCTTTGATGGCTTTAAGTTTACCCATCGCGTTTTTGACTTTACGTACATTGTTGTTGTACGCTTTTTCGTGCATGGCCAATTGCGCTTCGTTTTCGACAAGCGCTTGCTTCGCCTTGTTCATCTCGATGGCAAACTTACCGGCCGTCTCGCGATCACCGGACGCCAGATAAGCTTTGACTTTGGCTTGCAATTGAGCCACGTGCTTCTTTTCGCCTTCGACTTGGCGAGTGACGCGTTCGACCAGCCCGCGATATTGCTCGAGTCCTTCTCGGCCGCCTTTCATGTCGTCGACGGCTTTGTCGTACTCGTACTGCATTTGGGCAATAGGATCGGCGGTCCAGAAGAAGTTGGCCAATTTATTGACCTGAGCGGCGATGGCTCGCCAGAACTTTCCAAAAATCATTGAGACACCTATGTCGAGGAAGAAAGATTGAACAAACTTCGGTTTGGGGCTAACAGAACCAATTTTTACTATTGGTCATCTATCGTAAAATATTGGCATCGATCTGCGGAGTATTCAAAAGGCATGCCGATTGCCCCATTAATGTTAACGAATTGAACAGCATCAACCAACCATGAAGAAAAGTTTTTGGCAGTCTAGAATTACGCTTGTAGTATTGGGCGTAGCGGCTGGGTTGGTGGCGCGTGCCGCTCTTGGGCCCCCAGAACCAGAAGTTCCGCCGAAGCCGTCGTTTTCAAGGCCTTTGCCAGATGATGTTCCAATGGCGTTGCCGATTGTAGAGCTTGATGAAGAGTAAAGTCCAGCTCTACCTGCGACCGTGAATTGGCTCTCAACACAAAGTATCATTTCGACGGCCCCATCGCCTAAAGGCGTATTGCTAAAACACAGAGGCACGGAGATCACTGAGTTTGAGTAGGGCTAAATGAGAACTTCTCTGTGTCCTCCGTGCCTCTGTGTTTCAAAACCATGCTTAATACCCGTTGGCAATCCGGCTAACACCATCAACAAGCTTCTCTTCGTGAAAATTGATCAGCAGCCCAAATCGCAACTTCAATAGACGAAGATGGGAAAGCACCTGCGCCTTATCAACGGGATGGATGGCAGTTTTCGCTTTCAATTCGACAACGATTGTTTTATTGACAATCAAGTCAGCCCGAAATCCACAATTGAGTTTTACGTCGTCATATACGACAGGCACTGGTTGTTCCTCGACGACGTCGAATCCTCGTTTTCGTAGTTCGTACGCCAAACACGCTCGGTATGCCGATTCCAGCAAGCCCGGGCCAAGACGTTTGTGAACTTCAATTGCAGCGCCGATAATCGCATGGGTTAATTCGTTGCTTTCCATTCAAGAATCTTAACAACTTTTCTCAAGCAAGCAAAATATTCTCAGCAAGGAAAAGATGGTAGGAGCTACGCCGCATTTCTAAAACGCAGAGGCGCGAAGATCACAGAGTTTGAGCCGGGCGAACGAGAACTTCTCTGTGTCCTCCGTGTCTCTGTGTTTCAAACTTGTCCTCAATAACGGTTCGTGGTCCGGCAAACAGTGAGTCGACTCAAATCTCAACCGGCTCCATCACGGTCCTCGACCCACTGGGCATGGAACTTGGCATCGGCATGTCCAGTTCTTGCTTCAAGTAATTTTCGTGCATGTGGTTCATGCCGCGCGGCCAGATATGGAAAGGACCTGATGAAAGAATAGTCCACTCGCCCATGATTCCTTTGTCCGAAGCCACTCCCGCGTACCGCACATTGTGCTGGCCAACGTACTCTTTGACCCAGCCACACTTGCCCGAATCCAGATCGTAGCTGCCACTGGCGACCCAAGGCCCCACATAGTCCGTGCCTTCGCCACTGATTTTTCCGTCCTCGAACTTAAGATACAGGTGCATCCAGCCTTTGCCGGAGCGTGAATCTTCGAGGTAAAATCCGTTCCATTCGCCCGAAGGCAGGCGGGTATCGTTTTCCATGGGCTTGGGTTCTCTATCTATATAGGTGATCGGTGGTCGCAATCTATTTTTAGCGGCGTAAACGGCGGTGGCAATCAAATCAGCAAAACGGTGTAAAACCCAGCTGAAAACGCCATTCGTTGCTGCTGGATACTTGGGCGTGTCAGCAGTTTTGACCGATTGGAGGAGGAATTTGTGGTCCCAATGGTGTCGTATTTGAGATTAAGCCATAAAAGACCTTTAAAAAGCTAAACAATGTCACTAAAATCTGCGATTCTAATTTGGAGACGGGAATCGCGGGTTTCGCCACGATTACTCCATCTTTATTACCCACAAAATTTCGTTTGAGAGATCTCGACGGCCATGTCACACAAGATGAAAACGCATAAAGCGACCAAGAAAAGGTTTCGCGTGACTGCGACCGGAAAACTGATGCACCGCGCATCGGGAACAAGCCACCGAAACGTGCGCGTTAGCAAGAAACGCAAACGCACGCTTCGTGGAACACGCCCGCTGGCAGCATGTATGGTTAAGTCAGTCACCCGGGCGCTGAACAAGTACAGCTACTAATTTTTAAGAATCGCCTGACGTTTTCGGTCGGGCACCCATCCCGCTCTCTTTGGGCTAAAAACTTCAGACTTATGTCTGGGGCCTAACGAGGCCAACAACAGGAATCATTCGATGCGTACAACAAAAGGTGCTGCCAGAACAAAGGCAAAACGTAAACTATTCAAGCGAGCCAAGGGTTATCGCGGCGGTCGTGGCCGTCTGCTGCGTACGGTTAAAGAAACACTGATTCGCTCTGGCGTGTTCGCGTTCCGCGATCGGCGCGTCAAGAAGCGTACTTTCCGCCGATTGTGGATCACACGGATCAGCGCCGCATGCCGTCAGCGTGGCATGAACTACAGCTCGTTTATCAACGGACTGAAGAAAGCCAACGTCGAACTCGATCGTAAGTCGCTTTCTGAAATTGCGATCTGCGATCCAAAAGCTTTTGACTCGATCGTAGAAGCCGCCAAGAAAAGTCTCTCAGCGTAGCGTACCGTCGAAGCAGCCGGTTTGGGTAACCCGACGCGTGAGCGAGGGAACTACAATGAACCGGCAAAAACTTGATA
>CALHPU010000041.1 GCA_938036435.1 uncultured Pirellulaceae bacterium
GCCGTGCTGAAAAACGAGCAGGAGTAATTGAGCCGCTGAACACGCTGAATTTCGCAGAAATAAACTAACGTGCGTTTGATTAGATTGTCATTTCCACGCATCTCTACACACAGCCTGCGAAGAACCTTGTCTCATCAATTGTCCCATCAAATCGACGAGCAGTCTCTTTCAAAAAAATTCCGCGGCATTCAGCGTTTTCCGCGGCTAAATCAAATTACGAAAGCGAACGAAAACTACCCCTGCCGCTTCAGCCCTGATCGCTGATGGCCGATCAAACCCTCGATCTCGGCCAGCCGCGCTGTGTCGTCGATCAACGACTGCGGGGCGCTATCAAGCTTCAACCAAGTTCGAATCCGCAGAAATGTAAAAACGTTCAGCCCCGCCGTAAATCGAGCCGTTCCCGCTGTCGGCAAAGTGTGATTTGGGCCGACGCCGTAGTCACCAAACACTTCGGCCGATTGGTGCCCGATAAAGATACAGCCGGCGTGTTGAATCTTCTCCGCCACCGATGCCGCATCGGCCAAGTGCAATTCTAGGTGCTCGGGCGCCAATCGATTGCAAATTTCGATCGCTTGGTCCACGCTATCACAAACGATCAGCGCCCCATTGTTGGCAAGCGACTGCCGCGCTACTTCTTCGCTAGCCAGTTCCTTTAGTTGCAACTCAAGCTGGTCTTTGACCGCGTCCGCGATCGAATCATCAATCAAAATTAGAAACGGTCGGGCATCAACGTCGTGTTCCGCCTGAGCCAAAAGATCTGCTGCGATCATCGCCGGATCGGAAGAACCGTCGGCTACCAGCGCTAACTCTGACGGACCGGCCAACATATCTATTCCACAGTCGCCACTGACAATTTTTTTGGCTGCGGTCACCCAACGATTGCCGGGACCGGCAATCATGTCACAACGCTCGAACCCTTCGAACCCATATGCCAAAGCCCCAATCGCATGGGCGCCCCCGATGGCCAGCATGCTATCGGCTCCGGCAACAAACGCGGCAGCCATCATGATGTCCGAAGGATTGGGTGAAGCCACCACCACGCGCTGGCAACCAGCAACTCTGGCCGTCACGGCTGTCATCAACACTGTCGACGGCAAAGCAAATCGTCCGGCTGGAGCATAACAACCAGCGCTGCGGATCGGTTCAATCGTGTGGCCCGCCGTTCCGCCGGGAACGTCGATGCTAATTTCCGAGACTGAATTCAACTGCGCTTTCGCGAAAGTCTCAATGCGACCGGCAACACGCTTTAGTAGCTCTAGATCGTCAGCATCAATGCGTTTGGTGGCCGCTTCCAGTTCGGCGCGCTGAATCTGAATCGGTTGGTCTGCCGTCCGTTCGCCAAACTCGGCGGCAAAATGACGGATTCCGGACATTCCTTCCGACCGAACCCGATCGACGATCGCTTGCGATTGAGCCAACGTAGTCGCATCGATTGAGTGGGTCAGATTGTCGGCAGAAAATTGTTCCGCTGTAATTTGTTTGATGATTTGGGCCACTTCACGATTCCAGTTTATTCTTTCGACGCACGATCCGGTTCATTCGTCGCGCTAGTTCAGCGTAGACTTCTTCGAGCCCCACGCCATTATTAAGCATCGCGACCAAGGAGAAGTACATCACGTCCGCTGCCTCCCACGCCACTTCGTACCGATCATCGCCCTCGTTGGCCTCGGCAAGTTCCCCCGCCTCCTCCAACAACTTCTTCTGCAGCATCTGGGCGTCGCCGGCCAATTTACGAGTAAACGATTTCGCATCGGGAGAATCAATGCGTTCTTTGAGTCTTTGTACAACCGTCGCAATCGACCGTTCTTCACCAAAACAAGTGTGCGTGTTTCGGTGGCAGAACCCGGGCGGATCCTGCGTCACGGTGAACCGCAAGCAATCAGCATCGCAATCAAAACGAATCGCGTGCAGTAACTGAGTCGCACCGCTGGTCAAGCCTTTGACCCACAAACCGCCACGCGAGCGCGACCAATAAGCACCTTGGCGTTGAGCGATCGCATGCAGGAGACTCTCACGATTCGAATATGCCAGCCCCAATGCGATGCCAAGTGAATCACAGATAATTGTGGGCCACAAACCGTCCGGGCGGTCGGACTGCAATATTCCACAGTAATAATCGACGACCGTTTCGGAGTTCTGATCTAACCAAGTCGAATCGACGCAGGCATCGATGCGCTGCTTCTCCAGATCGACCAATTGTTCGGCAGTTGGTGATTGAACAAATACCTGATCGCCCTGCCCTGCCCCGTCAATCGAAGTCCGCAGAATCAGAATTCGATCATCTGGAATCGATTCGAATGCGGCACGCCCCGAAGCAGTCGTCACAATTTTGGCCGCACCGATGTTCAACAATTCCAAAGCCGCTGCATCATCTACATTTGCCAACTGAAGTTGCAGATTGACGAAGCCGCTGGACTGTTTGACGACGCGCCCGAGTTGAGACAACCGTTCCTCGGTCAGCGTATCTTCTGAAACAAGACACGCCGATCCAAATAGGGACGCATGCCGGATTTCCGATAGGAGCTGTGCGCGCGAGTCTGTTGTCTCCAGCGCCGAAGCTTTAAGGATAAGTTTTGGAACAATCATTTGCGGACATTAACTCCAGCCTTGATCAGTTCTTGTTTCACATCGCCGACCGTCATGTTGCCATCGTGAAAAATTGATGCCGCCAGCACCGCATGAGCACCGTGAGCAAACGCCTCAACCATGTGTTCGACCGAGTTAGCACCGCCGGATGCGATCACCGGAAGCGCACATGCGGCAGTGACCGCTGACATCAGTTCCAAATCGTACCCGCTGCGCGTGCCGTCACGATCAAAACTGGTTAGTAAAATTTCGCCGGCGCCGCGCTGCTGAGCCTCCGCGGCCCAGTTAACCGCGTCGATGCCCTCACCTTGAGTGCCACTACGCGTCATGACTTGCCAAAGATCTGGATTGTCCGTCTTGCGTTTGGCATCGATCGCCACGACGGTACATTGAGCTCCGAACTGGACGGACATTTCGTTAATCAAATCCGGATTATTGACCGCCGCCGAATTAATACTGACTTTGTCGGCGCCCGCATTCAACAACCGGCCAGCATCCTCTACCGAACCAACACCGCCGCCAACGGTCAGCGGAATCGACAACTGCTTGCGTACCCCTTCGATGGTCTCCAGCATCGCGAGGCGAGCTTGGCGTGTTGCCGATACGTCTAGCACAACCAATTCGTCGGCGCCCTGTTCTTGATAGTGGCCTGCTAGTTCGACCGGACATCCCGCGTCGCGCAGATTCTGAAATTTCACGCCCTTGACGACACGTCCGTCGTTAACGTCAAGGCAGGGGATGATGCGGGGTTTTAACATGGATATCGGTGTGAGGTTTTCGGTGTTCAGTTTTCGGCTAATTGTGGCGTAAGCTTCCAGCTTGCAAATTCTATGCGATTGCATGATGGCAAGCAGGATGCTTACCCCACTTTAAAATTGGAACAGAGCTCTATGACGCCCATGCTTGAAGCAATTGCTGGCCCCATTGGCCAGAAAGTTCTGGGTGGAATTGGCAGGCGAGTGTTTTTCCTCGCCAGATGCTACTGACGAATTGGCCGTCGTAGTCAGTCGTCGCAAAATCCCAACCCTCGGGAGGATCAAGCAAACGAAACGAGTTTGCGAAATAGGCTTCGCCTGCGGGATAGACCGTTTGTGTGCTCGAAGGATCGGGAACAACGTTGTTCCAACCCAGCTGAGGAACCTGAACGCCATCGCTAAACCGTGTGATTTGCCGGTCAATAATCCCCAACCCCTCAACTCCGGGACTTTCCTCGGACGACGAACCAAGTAACTGCATTCCCAGACAAATGCAGAGTGTTGATTTCTCTGGATTGTTCAGACGATCGACGATCGTTGCCCGCAAATTCAGTCGATCGATCGCCGTCGCGGCTGCCGCATAGGCACCGACGCCCGGCAACACGACATGGGTCGCATCGCGAATAAGCGCTGCGTCTTCGGTCAAATTCCACGGCTGGCCAATGCGATCAAAAGCGGCTTGCAATGATCGAATATTGGCTACGCCAGTATTGATGATCTGAATCATATTGAACGAGTCTTCACTTGACTGTTAATGAATTAGTGAAAGCGAGCAGGTAAGCCATCTTAAATCTGGCGACTTCAATGGCCTACAGGACACCTTTGGTACTGGGCACCTCTCCGGCAGTGCGCGTCACCGCTTGCCCCAGCGCTTTGGCCAACGACTTAAATGCCGCTTCGGCTTTGTGGTGATCATTGTCGCCACGAATAACATCAACGTGCAGTGAACATTTCAACGTCATCGCCAGAGACTGGAAAAAGTGGGTGATGTTCTCGCACGCCCACTCTCCCACCATCTCGCGCTGCAAGTCTAAATGAATCTCCGGCCACGGACGACCGCTCAAATCGATCACCGTACGCGCGAGCGCCTCATCCAAAGGAGCATATGCATAACCAAACCGTTTGATGCCTTTACGCGGCCCCAAGGCAGCATCGATTGCCGAGCCAAGCGCCAGAGCGCAGTCCTCGGCAGTGTGGTGATCGTCGATGTGCAAGTCGCCATCGCAAATCAACTTTAAATCCATGCCGCTGTGGAATGCGAGGGCGGTTAACATATGATCCATGAACCCAATACCCGTCGAAATTTCGATCTTACCAGTACCATCTAGGTCGAGCTCGATATCGATCTTGGTTTCTTTGGTCGTCCGGTTGCTGTCGGCGACGCGGCTGCCGGTCTCAAATTCAACCGCTTCACCGGGGAGAACATCGGCGATGGAGCTGCCGGAGGAAAGCAAAGCCATTTTTGCGATCTCAGTATCGGTATCAAGCGCGTTGCAGAATCCAGTGGCCAGCTGCAGGTAGTCGGTCACGTTGGTGGGGATTGTGATACGAAGTTGATTGTTCAGCAAATCGGAACCCGGAAATTTCCGCACGCCGATTCCAGATTCGCCAAGTCGCTCCCAAGCCGTATTGGCATCTACTTTTGCATCGCCAAAATTGATCAGCAGAAAGTTACCACCGGAGGCAACTGACGAAAGACCGCAATCGGCAACCACGGCCTCAAAAGCGGTTCTCAGCCCTTTGACCGTATCGACGTTTTGCTGCATCGCTGGCAAAAATTGATCTAGACCTCGACGTGCTGTCTCTAGAGAAAGACAGCTGACAGGAAACGGTCCGGCCGCATCGCGAATTTCAGTGGCGTAGGCTGCATCGGCGGCGATTAGATATCCAATTCTCAGTCCCGCGAGTCCCCAAGCTTTTGAGAACGTGCGGACCATTGAGACGTTCGCTATTTTCTCAAGTTCGGTCGTTGGGTCCTCATCGGCAAATTCAACATAGGCATTGTCAACCAGTAGCCTGACGTTGTTCTGTGCGGCAACTTGTGCAATTTTTGCGATATCGGCGGTCGAAATCATGCCACCGGTCGGGTTATTGGGTGAAACGACCACAGCAACGGCAGTCCTCCCATCGATCCGTGAGCAAAATTCTTCGACAGGAAAATCGCCCGACTGCCAAGTCGTTTCTACCAGCGTTCCCTGATAATTTTTCGCATAGACGGCAAACATCTCAAACGACGGCGCGTGACATACCACATTCGGCCTGTCGCCGGTGATTGAGGTGCGCATGATTCGGTCGATTGCATCGTCGCCGCCAGCGGTGACGACGATCCGCTGCCAATCGACACCTACCCAGTTGCCGATCGCTTGCTGCACGGCGCGGTGATCAGGATACCGCGCAACTAAATCGGCTTGGTCAGCCAATTTGCTAGGCAGATCCTTGATCGGGCAAGACGATTCGTTGCGCGAAAGCTGCAACGTGATTTCGTTTTTGAATGCGGGCGGGTTATAAGCCATGAGTCTGATCGTGAAGTTTCTGGAAACCAAGTTTCTGGAAACCAATCTCGCCGTGAGATTGGAAGGACACTTGCAATGGTTCAACGCTCGGCTCGAACTCCACGACCGGCCATTGAATTCGGACTACGACATTAACTGTTCGGCGGATGAAGTGACAATGTCGTGAGCACCATTATTTTTTAATCTTGGGATGATCTCGGCCAGTTCTTTTCTTGGAACCGCAGAACGAACGGCAAACCAACCTGTGTCCGAAAGCGGCGAAACGGTTGGCTGACGCATGCTGGGCAAACAATTGAGCACTGCGTCCAAATTCTCCTTGGCCACGTTCAAATCCATCATCACGCGCTTTCGTGCTTGTAGGACAGCGTCGATCAACATGGCGAAATTTTCGATCTGCTCTTTCTTCTCCGCGTTGTTCATCGCTTCGGGCGAAGCGTAAAGGCGGGTCGACGATTTCATGATCACATCAATGATCACCAAACCATTGGCTCGTAGCGTTGAACCAGTCGCGGTGTTGTCGATGATGATATCAGCGTCCTCCGGTGGGAAGACCTCAGTCGCACCATAAGTCGTCAGGACTTCGGCATCGAGGTTGTTTTCCTTGATCCAATCGGCTGCCATTTTCGGATACTCCGAGGCGATGACGAGATGGCGTTTGGGAAGCGCGCCATCAATCAGCACTTCGTGTGGAGCTGCAACGACCAATTGAACAGGGTTGAGTTGCGTATCGAGTACTTCGTGGATGTCGACGCCCATCTCGTGGATCCAATCGGCACCGGCGAAACCGAAGTCGCGTGCTCCGGCGGCCAACATCGAAATGACGTTACGAGGTTTGAGTATTTTTGCGTCCGTATTGGGCAACGAAAGCGACGGGCGGTAGCCGCGTTCCGAATTACGGATCGAGATCCCAGCTCCCTTGAGGAGAGAAACAATCTCGTCGAACATACGCCCTTTAGGGAGGGCGATTCGCATTTTGTTTTGGTCGCGCTGATCTGGCATCGTTACTTGAGCCTTATTTTTTTCGGGAAAGAAAACGCCTCGGAGGCCGTGTCTTGGGTGCTGCCGGAATGTTTCGTTAATCAATTGGCAAAACGAAAAACGCCGACCAAAAGTGGTCGGCGTTTTGATATCTGTAAATGCAAAACCGTCCACCTGATCCTAAATTAGGAAATGTTGATGGTGGCCGTATTGTGGTGCGTTTGAAATCATAAATGAGAGATTAAACCAACGCTCACGAGAGGTCAACCGGCTAATTTCGTTGGCCTTGAAATGACCGTTGGGTCGAAGTTGAAATGATCGCGCCATTGGAGATTTACTTCTTCTTGCTGAGCCTAAAATAGACGGTCAATTGACCGGAATTGTCGGCTATTTCGTTCCAGCGATCGTCAGTCCGCAAGTACAACTGCCCGTCAGTCGGCGCAACGAAGCGGCCTTTTTTCCCAAGGTCAAATGGTTCAGAAAGTTCGTAAGCGTTAAAGATTGCGCCAATCAACCGTCCGTGCCCGCTGCCATCTTCTGCACCGTCGGCTGAAACTGAATCGCCTTCCTCGGAAAGCTGCCAAGTACCTTTGGCGGCAAAGTCGTACGATTGCCCTTCTACTACTTGGATCTTGGTCGCCTGCCAGCCTTTGCGGGCCATCACCCCATTCTTTGAGGTAGCCTTGGACGACAACTTCGAAGGTCTAGTTTTCCAGTCCCACTTGCACAGTCCCACGCGATAACCATTGGACATGTTTTTTAAGAACTGGTCGTACTCAAATGCCAATTCGTTTTCGACTTCACCGAAGGCATCATAGAATGAATCGACGGTCTGTCCCTTCATCATGCTGATCCCCAGTTTTTTAAATCGTGATGCGTAGTTTGAATTATTGGCCAGCATATGGCACAGCGCCCACCGCCAAGCATAAGCTTGCCAAGAGTCACCTGTGATTTGTTCTTCGTTGACAATTTCGACCATCGATTTACTGGGCGTCGAAGTCAGGTAGTCGATCACGACTGGATCGATGTTGACCGAAACGTCTTTCGGACGCCAGTACTTGCCCATTTCGGCCATGCCCTCGGAATACCAAGTCGGTCCGGTCGCACCGAAGGCCATCATGCAGAACGCGTGAACGGCTTCGTGCTGAACGATATCGTGGTTGTCACACGAGTAAACGGTTGCTCGGGGAGTGGTGCTTCGGTACACAGAGCCTAGCGTGGAAGAACGACTTCTATTTCCAATTCCGTCTACTCCACTCTGTACGCTCATCATTCCCGGTCCGCTACCAGAGATGGTAACGCCGGACTGGTTTTCAATTGCGGTTCTTGCCGTCGCGGTAATACTGGTGTCACCATTCCAGTTCGCAAAGTCCTGAACGACATAACACTCAATAGCCGCTTTGGGCTGAGTGCCAAAATACCGCTTGATCAAACTGTGCATCGTTTCCAGTTTTGCCAACAGCACTTTGGCCTGTAGTTCCGAGATATCGGTATACACGTGAAAATGCTGGGACTTGACTAGGCGACATGCAACACACTCGTCCGAAAGGTAACCATACTTTTGCACCAATTGGTCATGCCACGAATCAACGGTCTCAATTTTCTTTCGAGCCGCCGACATCGTGATTTCGATTGTCTTGATGACATTGTCGCCGTTTGAATAAGTGACTCCCGACATGCTGTCGACGGTGTCGCCCGGAATCACGCGGTTGAGACTGTCCATTTCAATCTCCATCGTGCCTTCTGCGTCCACCTTGATTTCCATGCGGCCGTTGCGAGCGAATCTTGATTTGGGAACCTGCAATAGCAAGCCCGATCCGGTGGAGCGAATGACTCGCCCCACGACGGTGAACATCAATTCGGTGTTATCTTCGAGTGACTCCATCGCATCGACTCTTAGATCTTCATCGCCTTGCACGGCAAAGAACGTCTTAATTGGTTTAACCGACTTACCGGCGCGAGTCATCTTGGCTTCTAACCGAACAAGCATGCCGGACTGCGCTAAATCGCGCGACAGAGAACCCTTGACCATGATCTCGGCTGGGTTGCGACCAATAGCGCCACCAATGGCCATCGCCGATTCGTCCTTGTCCTGAATCTTGTAAACGTTGGTCTCACCATCGTAGTGGCGGACGGAAATCTGCCCGGCTGATATCGCAGTCACAACACCCTTGCGATTGAATCGTCCAGTCGATTTAAGTTGCAGGGCAAAGATCGAATCGGAAAACGCGATCAAGAACAAGACCACCAGAACGGCCAAGATTACACGACGTGTGCTTGCAAAACACCTGAGTGAGTTTTTCATGTTACTGTTTTGGAATAGAGAACGAGTCGAGAGCGTCTTTGTTGCCGTCTAAAACAACACGCTGCGAAATTGAGAAGGAAGTGGTTTTCAACTGCAACTGCTTGAGTAGCTACCTTGGTTGATCCTACCTAGTTTCTGCTATCAATGCAAAAAAAGGAAAACTAGCCCGATGCTGTCAAAATTGTGGTTTGGGCATTACCGTTACTACAAACTTAGCCTCGGTCAGCAAGCCTGAAGAAAGTGGGCGATTCCGCAAACACCATTAAGATTAACACGCAATTTGGCGAATTCCAGCCAAATAGTAGCCGGTCGCGAAGATAGACTGCTTTCCGAAACTTTTGTTACGCTACGAATGTCTTATTTGGTCAAAAACTCTGATCTTTGGGAAAAATTCTCAAACAGGGCCAGCCGACGGAATTTTAAACGCCCCCCGCAAGGTCACGCTCACCCTAAATGCCATCAATCAGGAGGTAGCTGAAGATAAGAGCCTCCACGCGAAAAGAGGCTTAAACCGCAATCCATTGATCAACTAAATCGCTGACTACTGTTGTTCCCTGTTTCAGTTGTGTTGACTGCAAATCTGTAATTGGCAACATCCACAACAGGTTGACCAAGTCACCACGAAACTCAGGTAGCGATTGCGAATCGACGCCCGCCAAGCGACTACCGCTGGCGTCGTCCAGCAACAGCAGCGCCGAGTATTCGCCAAATTTAAACCCACAAGTGTGACCATCACGGAACCATGTCAATTCTTTCCACGGGTAGCCCGCGAGCCCGCTGAGCTGTTCCATCACCGGAGTAACCGCATCGAGATCTTTCTGCTTCGGCAACACCAACGCTAATTCGATGCGTCGAAAATTGGCGGGATCATCGACGAACATTTCCACAGCAGGCTGAGGACAAACTGACATCCCAGCAGTGGCAATCACTTCTAGACGATCGGTTCGATGATGAAGCAATCCGCGCGGTGGAAACTGTTCGCCGCCAGCGGCAAAGTAACTTTCCTCACCGGCTTGGATACCGAATCGCTTGCGGTAATTGGCCAACACTTGTGGCTGTTGAACCGCGAACGGTGAAGCGGGAACGGATCTGCCATCAGCACTTGGCGTCGAGGCTCCCCACGACTGCCAAAAATCTCTGGCCGAATCGATACGTTGCATCAACAGTGGGTTATCTGGCATCGGCCAACACACACTGCTCTCGTTGATGCAGTTGGCCGCGTAACCATGAAACCCATCAAGCCCGCTCCAAGGAGGAATGACAGCGATCAGATGTGGCTGCTTCAAATCGGAACCGGCGACCGGTAGCTCAAACAACGCCGCTCCATTGCCTTCCTCGAACCAAACGATCTCCAGCGAGTCGGCAGTTGGCAGTCGAGTTAATTGTGGATCAGCACAGTCGTAGCGTGGCAGCATCGGCGCGATCCCAGCCTCCATGTCTTGCTGGTTGATCACGTGTGGACCGAGTTCTAAATTTCGCACCCAACAGGCACGCATGCCAAATCGGTTGTTTGGTCTTTGGCCGGCGGATAAATAAAAGTACACCGCGCGGCCATCGTGTTCGACGATCGCGTCAAGATTGCCATAGGGCGAAGTCTGAAACAGAACGGAATGAGTTTCTCGAATTTGCAACTGTCTAAGTTTCCGGCGGTTCGAGCAAAGGGAAAGTACGAGCCCATAATTTAACTACGTCGTCAGAGTCGCCAATTGCCAATCTTGGTCCGAACACCTTTTCGAGAGAGTTCTGGATCTTTTATTTGGTTCAAATCAGTGCATAATTTATTTTTAAACTCTCTGATACCAATTTTTGGGGATGTTCGGTGGCCAAGAAAAAACCAAAACGTTCAAAACGATATCAAGGCAACCGCAATAGCCGATTGCCAAAACTTGTCGCTTTGGGCATCGACGTACCTATCAAGGAATCCATCGAAGCTGCACTTCACGATGACAATTGGCTGCTGGACCAAGAAAGCATTTCCTATCAGCGCTCACTTGACATGCACCCCGAGCTCCTAAAACTGAGTCTTTCTGATCGGTTACCTGAGGAGGCCATTGATGAAAACGGCAATGTTTGGAACGTTAACATTCACTTGAATATCCACGCAGCGCTGGAAAATCAACTTGCCCAAAACGAACCGGAGGGTATCACTGACGTGGCGCTCAAAATGGAAGCCGAAGGGATTCTAGGCGCGCACGAAGTCCGGCATGTGATCATGAATTCTCTAGCCAACTCAATATGGAAGATACAGCGCGACAAAGTACCGTTCGACGAAAAAGCCTACATGGCGGACATTGAGGATTCCTATCGCCTCTTGTGCGACGCCAAAAAATAGATTCGCCATTGATGATTTCTCTAGTGGTCTTTCAGAGCTGAATTGACATGTAGTGGGATTCGCCAGAATTCCTAATCCGCCAAGGATTTCTGGCGAAATCCACTACGCTTAACTGATCATTTCAGCTTTGACCAACCACTAGCTAGTTAGTGCGGCGTCACAACAATGTGACTTGCCCCACCCTTCATTGATGATTCGACAAACGCGCAGGGTGGGTCCCATGAATTCCGCTTCAGTGGAATTCAGACCCGCCAACTGTCTTTCTGGTGCTGCGAATTGGTATCGAAACGACCGACTCGAGTCAGCAAACACGATCTCCAAGAAAATCCTAAGAATTCTCTTGACATTCAGGACACCTCTGCCGACAATAAAGACAGACAAGCTGTCTGTCATTTAAAGTGTGTTTTTCAGCCGAGGATCTCATGTCGATGGAACCGATAACTGATGGGGAATTGTTGATCTTGGAGCAAATCTGGGACAACGATCTTTCCACCAGCCGCACAATTGCTGAGGCGATTTATCCAAAAGTCTCCGATTCGAAATTGGCTTCAGTACAAAAGTTGCTCGAACGCCTCGAATTAAAGCGATTTGTAAAACGCGACCGTAGCTCACGAGCGCATCGCTTTACAGCGTTAATCAGTCGGGAAAACTTCCTGCAAAATCAGCTGCGGTCTCTGGCGGACCGCCATTGCGATGGATCGATCACCCCATTGGTTACCACTTTAATTCAAGCAAAAGGGTTCACCAAAAAGAATCGTAAACAGTTGCGAAAGTTGATTGATGACCTTTGGCCGAACGAACGCTAGACCGCGTTTTAGCCTCAGCCAGTGCACAAATTGTTGCTACTCCATAAAGGTTTGCCATGAATCCCGTTCTCAGTTTTTTTGCAGAAGTTGTGTTCAGTAATGCAATTGTCTGTTTGCTTTTGGCGATCTGCGTCTTTGCCTTCGGTCGATTTTGCAAACGCCCCGCCTTTGTGCATTTCCTCTGGGTGCTTGTTGTATTAAAGCTATTTACGCCACCGTTGTTACTCTTGCCAACACCTGATCATTCGAGCATCGAATCCACCGTGGGACGAACCGTTGGCGGCAGCTATTTTCAAAACGCTACTGGGCTCGCTCCCCTATTATCTCCCACCGCATCACCGACGGCGGTGGAAGAAACCCTCACCAGCAAAAACGCCCCGTCTCTATTGGCGGTGCAGGCTTCAAGCATTGATAGGCCAGCGTTTTCTCTAGCCACCATCACTTGGTTACTGATGGTAATCTGGTTGATTGGCTCTTTGGCGATGTTGGTATTGCGGGGCAGGCAAATCTGGCAATTCCGCGCGGCGCTCAAACGGTTGCCTAGTGCCAGCGATGCCACAACAAAGATGGTAGCAAACCTAGCCAGCAGGTTAGACATCCAGCGACCCCCTGAGGTGTTGTTGACCCGTGCTACGCTACCTCCATTGGTTTGGGCTATTGGAGGGCGACCAAAGATCGTCTTGCCCAAAACACTTTTTAAGACATTAAGCCCGTCGTCACAGCAAACCATCATTGGCCATGAACTGGTCCATATTCAGCGACGCGATCATTGGGTTCGACTGTTGGAACTGGCTGCCACAACTTTCTTTTGGTGGCATCCCGTGACATGGTACGCATCGCGCACGTTGAGAAATCTAGAGGAACAGTGTTGTGACAGCCGAGTCATCGAACTGCTTAAGGGGCATGAACGCTCGTACGCAAACGCTTTGGTCAGCACGGTCGAATATTTGTCAACGTGTCGTTCTTCAACACTCCCCTTCCCTCTTACGGCTATCGAGTCGATGGGATCACTTACAAGGAGAATTAAGATGCTCAAAAAACCAAAACCCGGAAGACTAAGTTTGGCGGGTGCAGTCGGCACCATTTTGTTGATGACGTTTCCGTTGTTACTGGCGGTTGCCGGTGATCCTTCCGATTCGGGCGCTGCAAATGAAGACATTCAAAATGTGGCAGTTGTCAAAGGGCGCGTCACCGACAAAGCAGGGCAGCCGCTAGCTGCCTCCGTCGTAACGGTGGCCATTCCTGCTGGTGATATGCGGCAGTTGCAGCCCGACCAGCATCGCCTACTGCAAGCGAAAACTGACGCCAACGGCGAGTATGAATTAGAGATCCCTGGCATCGTAGAACCCACAAAAGTGTCGATCGACGTCGCATCACCCGGATTCCGGCGATCCTCTGGCACGTTGCGATCCGGAGGCGACTACCTTTCAGCAACGGTGAAAGCCAATGAAACAGTCACCGTCGATGCAAGCCTTCAAGCATCGCGCTACTACGCGGGGACGGTTGTTGATCAGGATGGTGTGCCGCTGGCTGGAATTGAAATTACAGCAACTGCTCGTACCAGTAGGAGTTCTGGCAACATGGAGAAAACGATCAGCGATCAAGATGGACGGTTTGAAATCTTCAACTACCCGATCGTACAAGGAAAAGATTCTTCGCTGCAGTCTGCTCTAATGGCGGTCGCTGGCCTTGCTCCAAAAGGCTGCGAATTAGAACGTGGTGAAGTCTTTTTCACGCATCCAAATTACATCGACAAAACCATCCCCGATGTCTATGCAATCGCCGAGGGTGACGAAAGAACGCTACGTATCGTCATGGCGGCCGGACGAAGTGTTTCAGGCACCGTTTTGGACCGCGCTGGCAATCCGGCAAAAGATGTCATGGTCAAATGCATTGTCAAAAAACCTTATGCTCGCAAGGCGGTGGTGACTGATGCAGAAGGTAACTTCGCAGTTCGCGGCTTGCCAATTGGTAAAGGAACAATCAGTTGCGTCGATTTTGAGAACGATCAACTGGACCATCAACCGCTGACGGAATCGAGCGACTTAACCAAAGTTAAGCTAAACCTAAAGGCAATCGAACTTCCAGCGAAAATGAACATCGTGGATGTTCTGGGAGCGCAACTTACTGATTGCACCGATGAGGTCGCCGCGGCCTATCGTCTTTGGAAGACCAGAGGGGCACTGGTCGTTTCTCCCGGCAAATATTCGGAGGAGGTTTTGGGACATGGGCGTGGGCTTAAAAAGGGAGACTGTTTCTGGATGGTTGGAGATCAACGCATTAACAACGTATCTGAGGCAATTGATCAGTTGATCGCCGAAGCCGAAAAGCAAAGCGGAGACGTGCGCTCTGTTAGAGTCGTCTTCAGCTTCGATCGCCCCTATATGCAGGGCAGCAACACCCAGCACATCCCGCTAACGCTCGATGACATCGCATCGCTAAAAGCCATTGTGCGATAGAGTAATCTGGTTGCCAAGCAAGATTGGAAAACAGACCAGACGGCTCGCGCCGTAACGCCACGAGTGGTTTCAGCTCTAAACAACCACTAGAATAGGTGTTTGTTCGTCGAGCAGTTAAGGATGCACCCACGACTCACGCACGGGGTGAATCAGTATCTTTGCTCGACGCTCACAAAACCACCTTACTGTGTAGAACAATCCAATGCAAAAAATTCGCTGGGGAATTCTCAGCACTGCCAACATTGGCCTCAAGAAAGTTATCCCGGCGATGCAGCGCGGCAGTCACAGCACGGTCACTGCCATTGCATCGCGCGATCTAGACACCGCTCAAGCAGCGGCACAGGAACTGGGTATCTCAACAGCACACGGTTCGTACGAAGCTTTACTTCAGGATGATGAAGTAGATGCGATTTACAACCCGCTTCCCAACCACCTACATGTGCCTTGGAGTATCAAAGCGTTAGAAGCCGGCAAGCACGTGTTGT
>CALHPU010000042.1 GCA_938036435.1 uncultured Pirellulaceae bacterium
AGACCGCTTTAACACCCCGACGTGTGCAAAACCATACTACTGGTTTGTCAGGGATGGAAGTTAGAGTGTGTCATCGTAGCCGGAGTCGCCAGACTTCGGTTTTATACTGCTGAACTGAATTCTGGCGAATCCAGCTACCCTAAAATTAAATGTTGACAGACCACTACTTGGATAGTTCCTTTTCTAGCATTTGGTAGCTCGCATTCTCTGGATCGAGCTTCAGTAACTTATCCACCAACGGACGGGCTGCGGCTGTGTCTTTCATTTGAACGTGAAAGGTAGCCAACCCCAACAAGTAAGTTGGATTCTCTGGCGACTTTTCCACCGCCGTCTCCAATTGCTCCAAGGCGTTCTCCATATCACCTTGCAGGTAACAGGACATGCCGTAACGGTAATGCAGAAAATGTGCAGCGGCAATATTCTCACTGCGTTTCACGTCACGGCCCAACCGAACATGTTCCTCGGCCCGCAAGTCGCGCGATTGGCGACCAAGTAACTCCATTTTTGCAATCAAAGTTTCTCGTTGCGACGCGGACAACTGCTGCTCTGAGGCAAGTTGCCGCATTTGCGCCGCGTACTGGTTGGCTTTCGCATCCAACAACGCTGCCAGATTCGATCGCGGCCCGGCAAGGTTAGGCTGAACAGCCATCGCGTTACGGTACGAAGCAATGGCGTCATTGATCTGGCCCATTCGCTCATAAAGCGATCCAGCAACCAAATGAGCCTCGGCTCGGTCGCTGTTAACCCGCAGCGAACTTTCATATTCCTTGAGCCCTTTAGCAAAAGCGTTGCGCGAGGAAGACGGCAACACTTCATCAAATAATTGTTCTGGCAAATTTGACAACGCCCGTGCCGCCTCCACACGCAATCGCAGAGACTCCGTCGTTTCCAGCAGTTCTCCAATCGCCTTAGCAGTGGGCTTTATCCGAACGATGGCTTGATTGCGCCCGGCAGATGAACCCGAGGATTGAGCACGCCCCATCGCAGCGTTGAGCTCTGCTTCCAAACGTGTAATCGCGGCTGAGGCAATCTTAATATCGGAATCATTCAGTAAATCCCTAGCAGCCTCCACCTGATCTTGCGTATGACTACTTTCGTCGGTCGTTGGCAGAGCCAATACATCCAAGGCGGTTGCTCGAAACAGAGCTGGATTTCGCACACCCTTTGCCAACTCGATCAAAGCTGCCTCGGCCGACTCCGCATCTGAGGTGTCGTTCAAGATTGCCGTTTGCGCGTCACTCAGATCGGCATAGTAGGCCGTTTTAATTGGAGATGTCTCGGCCGGATACCATTTGTCTGTCGCACTGACCATTTCGCGATCTATCTTTCGCAACGTGTTTTCGGCGTCCTCGTCTCCCCGTTCAACGGCAGTAATTAAATCCAAGTACGCATTGGGCGTGTGAACCGCGGCTGATTGATCTTCACTGGCAATGCCCAGATGACACCCAGTACAAGCGTTGGGCGTGTTTAAACTCAGACTCAGGTCCGGACGAGGAACACGAAAGCTATGGTCGCGGCGAGAGTCAACATCCATGTAGGTCGTCGCCGGCATATGACAGTTCACGCAAGCTGCTCCGGCGGTGCCCGATTTATGATGATGGTGGCTTTCGGAGTCGTATTTGCCTGCCGGATGCTGGTGACACGACGTGCAAACTTGGTTGCCCGTGTGAATCAAATTGGCCGAATGCGGATTGTGGCAATCGCTACATCGAATACCGTTGTGAAACATCTTGCTTTGCAAAAATGATCCGTAAACATAATCCTCATCTCGGATCTGACCATCGGCGTGATAAACGGGAACATTCAGCAACTGTAGCGCATAGTAGTCATCGAAATTACAGCCCGGCACAAACCCATCCTGCACAACCGATCGCCGCGAATGACAGGGCGCACACGATTGCACCTGAGCCAAATTCGACGGCGTCTTGAGCTTAGCCAACCCTTTTCCGAGTTTACGATCCCAAAAAAGGCTGCTACCACCGGCGAGATCCACATGCAAGCCTGCCGGTCCGTGACAAGCCTCGCAACTGACATCGATCTCAGAAAAAGTTGTCTTGTACTCGTTCGTCAACAACTGATAGTTCTTCTGTAAATTTGTGCTGTGACATTCGGCACACGAGGTGTTCCAGTTTTGAGTTACGCCTGTCCAGTGCAGCGGATCGGTAACGTCCAATTTTTCGTCGACATCTGGTGGCGAAAGGTAAAACCACTGCTCCTTTTGCGTGTCCCACGACACGCGTAGAACTTGAACACGTCCGATCTCATTCTCTTCAGCCGACTGAGGCCGATCTATCTCGACCATATACTGCTGCAGCGGCTCATAGCCAAAAACGTATTTGACTTCAAAATCCTGCATCTGGCCGTCGGGGCCTTCGGTATTGATCATGAACCGATCCCCGTCGCGGAACATCCGAGAAGTAATCCCGAAATGCTCCAGCGTCACATTGTCAAAATCTGCTAGGACGGATTGTTCGGTGGCGAGATCCATCGCCAAATCATGGTGTGAGCCAACAAACTCCTCGCACTGTTTCTGGTGGCAATCAGCACAGCTTGCGCGGCCGACGTACTTACGCCCTTCTTTGGCATCGACGGTGCTGTACCAGTCGGCTGCCACGTAACCGGCAACAATCACAACCAAGACGATGGCAATCAGTATCAGCTTGGAGGATTTCATATACTTTTTCGTTTTCGCAAAAATAAACGCTGACGCGCTGTCACAACTTAAATAGGGATCTCTTCGGGTGGCGTAAGCTTCCAGCTTGCGAATTCTGCAAAGCTGATTGGTGGCAAGCAGGATGCTTGCCCCACTTTTAAGCTTGTAACAGAGCACTAGCCAGCTGTGTAGCCATTATTGGCCAATGAGCAAAACAAAGAAAGACGACACACAGTCGCATGTGGCCAGTCAGATCACTCCCGACAGATCACTCCCGACAGATCCTGCAAAAGTTGCTAACATGTAGGGATGACGACGCACACACACATCAACGGGTCGCCCGTTACCCTAGATCACGATCCGACCGACGCGGCAGTGGAAGTCATCCGCGACAACGCCGGCTTGACGGGAACCAAATTGGTTTGCGGTGCGGGAGTCTGTGGGGCCTGCACGGTGTTGGTCGACGGGAAACCGGCCGCATCTTGCTGTATGCCCGCTTGCTCGCTAGAAGGAAAACAAGTCCAAACGATCGAACAGTTCGGCCGCAGCAACCTCCATCCAGTTCAAAAAGCGTTCCTTGTTCACGACGGCCTGCAATGCGGGTTTTGCACGCCGGGCTTTATCGTTGAAGCTATTTACTTTTACGACCAATGGCGCGAGCAAAACGGCACCGCTGCCCCCTCACGCGAAACGATCGCCAGCGCTATGGCCGGGCATCTCTGTCGTTGTGGGGCCTACGAGGGCATCTACAGCGCGATCCAAGCCGCGTGTAGCGGCGACTTCGACGGTGTTGCGATCGACGATCTTGAATTCGCGCGGCATGAGGGCATCGCCAAAGTCACCGGCGAAGCCAAATACACTTTCGATGTCACCTACGACGGCATGCTGGTCGCGAAATTTCTCTCGTCACCTCATGCTCATGCAAAAGTGATCAGCATCGACACCTCCGCCGCCGAGAAATTTCACGGCGTCGAGGCGGTTGTCGACGTCTTGGAAGATCCTCACCGAGTTGTGCGATACGCCGGACAACCCATTTTGGCGGTCGCTGCCATCGACGAAGCAACCGCTTCTCAAGCGCTGGCCGCGATCGAAGTTGAGTACAAAGTTCTGCCTTTTGTGATCGATCCGGTTACTGCTCACCAGAGCGATGCGCCGGTTGTCTACCCCGAATCGAAGAAGCTTACTCCCAACGCGTCCGAAGGCCCCATTCCTCCCGGGTTTTGGAAAGGCAACATTCGCACGCCGCTGACCAATAAGTTTCTCTCCTCCAAGAAAGGTAAAGCAAGAAAAGCTTTGGCTGCCGCCCGATCTGGCGAGGATGGCCTGCACTTGATAGAGCATACGTTTTCGACGCCGGCTCAGACTCACACATCACTAGAACCACACGTCTGCGTAGCGAACTGGGATGGTCGCAAGCTGACCGTGCATTCCTCAACACAGTCAGTGCATCTACTGGGCAAGGAAATCGCAAAACATTTTAAAATCCCACGCCGCGACGTGACGGTCCACGCCGAATTTATCGGCGGCGCGTTTGGTTCGAAGCAAGGGTTGATCTTGGAAATTAAAACAGCCGTTGCGTTAGCGCTTAAAACTGAACGCCCCGTCAAGCTGGCTTTCACCCGTGACGAAGAAATGGTTTTGGGTGGCTTTCGTCCGACCTCCGAGATCGAAATGGCATTGGTCGTCGATGACGATGCCAATCAGCGTGGCATCACGGCAACCGCATGGGGTTGTTGCGGTACGGCAGTCCAATCACAAAACGCGCCGTGGATCCGATTACTGTACAACGGTCCTAAAGATTTAAAAGACTTCGACGTGCTGGCAAATTGGGGAACCGCGCGGCCGTTTCGCGGCCCTTGTGGCCCCTCAGCGTTTTGGGCGCTCGAACAGTCGGTCGACCAAGCAGCTGTCGAACTAAAGATGGATCCGATTACGCTTCGACGCAAATGGGACCCTAATAGCGTGCGAGGTAATCTTTACGATTGGGTTGAGTCCATCGACACATGGAAGCAGCGGCCAGAAACGGGCAGCCAAAGCGGTCGTTTTAGAACAGGCGTCGGAGTTGCGATTGGAAATTGGTTCAACGCGTTCTGGAATGGAGCCCAAGTAAAACTCGACCTCACCACCGACGGATTAGTCGCCAGTTGCGGCGTCCAAGATATGGGACAGGGCTCACGCAGTGTGATCGGAAAAGCGATCGCTGACGAGTTGGGGATCTCTTTCCATTCGATCGACGTTCAGATCGGAAATTCAGATTTCGTCCCCGGCCCAATCTCCAGCGGCAGCCGTACAACTGCGTCGATTTATCCTACTTCAATCGAGGCCGCTTCCATGATGCGGGAGAAAATTGTTTCCGCGGCCAAGGCAAAACTCGGATTGCGAAATCCGCAATGGACCGAGGGGAAACTGTCATATAACGGTGGCACGATGGACCTCGCTGAACTTGCGACGAAACTGAGCCCGCTGTCTGTGACATCCAAAAAACGTGGCTCCAACGGGTTGTGGGATGTCATGGGCAAACTCCCATCGGGCGATCTGGGAATGAATTTCACTTTGTCGACGACCGGTTCGATTTGCTTGATCAAATTGTCCGTCGACACGCTGCTTGGCAAAATCCATCCCGAAAAAGTTTGGATGGGAATGGCGGTTGGCAAAATCACTAATCCGATTCTCGCGCGCTCGCAAACCTACGGCGGCATCATTCAAAGTCTTGGCATCACGCTAAGCGAAGAGCGCAAATGGTGTCCGACAACGGGGACGTTGTTGAGCTTTGGAATGGAGGACTACCGCATCCCCGGAATTGGCGATGTCCCTGAGATGGAAGTACATTTTGACGAATCCGGCTTTGAAAAGACCATGAAGGGTGGAGCCTGCGGGATGGCAGAACTATCCAATGTCCCCGTCAGCGCTGCGGTCGGTAACGCGGTCTATCATGCAACAGGCTGGCGCCCCAAGGTTTTACCTCTGACACCCGAGCGAGTCATTGGCAACGTATAATTCACTCCAAAACAATTGTCTAACAGAATGAAGTAATGGCCGCAAAAACACACAAAAGACGCAAAGAAATTCCTTCTGCAGTTTTGCGATTTCTTGCGTTTTTTGCGGCTGATCTGATTTCAGTAATGTGCGTATTGTAAAACAGTAAAAGATCACCATGCACATTCAAGCAAAATCAATCGAAGAAGCGGTTAGAGCCCACTCGACCGAAGGTGAGTTTCGCGCTGGCGGTACCGATGTGCAAGAACGTATTCGCGCTGGCAATCTGTCGTTGCCCATCATCGATATCCAATCGATCGCCGTGTTGGATGAGATTGAGTTTCACGAATCTGGGACCACCATCGGTGCCTTGACCACGCTCGAATCGATCGGCAATCACGATCAACTACAGAGAGACTACCCAGCTTTCACACTGCCTACACGGACTCTCGCCACGCCGCAGATTCGAAACTTCGCCACGCTTGGAGGCTCACTCTGCCAGCGTACCCGATGCTGGTATTATCGACACCCGGAACTAGGCTGTCCCAAAAAAGGAAACTCGGACACGTGTTTGGCCCGAGACGGCAACCATCAGCGCGGCGTCTGTTTTGATTTTGGACCGTGTGTCGCGCCGCATCCTTCGTCAGTCGGATGCGCGTTGTTGACGTATGACGCTCAAGTTGAAGTGACCGGTCGAGGGAAGATCTCGATCGGCGATCTTTATGGCGACGGATCTGACCCCACCCGCGAGCACACGCTGGAAAAGGGACAGATGATCACCCACGTCCACTTGCCTAAAGCGATAGAGAACGAGAAAGCGGCTTACTACCGCATGATGAGCCGGAAATGGGCTGAGTGGCCGGCAGTGGAAGTGGTGACTCGACTGATGCTCGATGGAAATGTGATTTCGGATGCCAAATTATCTCTCGGCGCTGTCGCGAATATCCCTTTCCGGTTGACCGAGGTCGAAGAATTATTGATCGGCAACCCGGCCAATGATGACACATTCCAGTCGGCAGCCCAACTTTCTGTTGCCAGAGCCAATCCGTTGCCTCAGACGGGACACAAGCTAAAGATGGTGGTCGCGTGCGTATTGCATACCTTGCAACAGGCGGTTGCCACGACGTGATAGAGCAAGCTGACAAACTGAAAACCAACGCGTTCGAGAACGTATTACCGTTTTGCGCAGATCATTTACGTGCTCAAAGAGATGTCTGCCTGATCACGCTGATCAATGTCGAAGGCGCCTCTCCACGTCCGCTGGGAAGTCAAAACGCCATTGCCAATAACGGGCAGTACGTCGGCATGATCACCGGCGGCTGTGCCGAAGAAGCGCTGATCAAACACGCGATGCAGCAGTTCGACATCGAACCACCGCAAAGGCAAACCGTGCTGCGACTTGGCTCCGATTCGCCTTGGGTCGATATCAGACTCCCTTGCGGCGCGGGCATCGATGTTCACTTTTCTTTTCCGCAATCGACCGAAGTTTTTGATCAAGCATTGTCATGCCTTAACAGTAGAGAACCGTGTAGTATTGAATTGAACACGGCATCCGGACAGTGGAGTGTCGGAGCTCCACACGCAACAACATCCCTCCGTAGCGACGGTGTTTTCGTACGCCACTTTCATCCCTCGGCGCGCATTGTGATCGTTGGAGAAGGCCCTTACGTTGACGCTTTGGCAAGTTTGGCAGCGGTGACCGATTTTGAAATCATTCGTTCCGGCACATCAACGCCAGCGCCGGAGATGCTTGACGCCTATTCGGCGGTAGTTCTGCTGATGCACGACCACGAGCACGAACCGGCAATTTTGGAAACAGTACTCCTTAGCGACTGCTTCTACGTCGGTGCTCTCGGCAGCCGCACCACGCATAAGAGGAGAGTTGAGCAACTGGAAGCGCTCGGGGTTCCCGCCGAAAACATCGCTCTCATCCACGGTCCGATTGGTTTACCGATCGGTGCGCGATCTCCGAACGAGATAGCGCTGTCGATCCTCGCCGAAATCACATTGAAAAAACACCAGCGGTTCTCCAATGCCTGATCCTTTGATCGCAGCGCTGGTGCTGGCGGCCGGTTCTTCGATTCGTTTTGGAACCAACAACAAACTGCTGGCGGATATCAATGGAACGCGTTTGATCGAGTCCGTTTTCTCTAATCTGATGGGTTGTGGATTGGACCGAGTACTGGTTGTGGTTGCCCCAGATCAACCAGAAATTGAAACGCTGGTGCAGGCCGCTGGATTCTCATCGGTCGTCAATCCAAATGCTGAAGCTGGCATGGGCAGCTCCATTGCTTGTGGGATGCAATGGATTTTGCAAAACAGAGCCGAAACTCTTTCGGGAGTCGCCATCTATCTGGGGGACATGCCCTCGATCGGCAGCGACACCTCACGCCGTTTGCTGGAAGAATTCAAGCGTGGCGACTGTCATCAGATCGTGCGTCCCACCTATTCTGCGGATCAAAAAACCACGCCCGGACATCCCGTCTTCTTTCCGTCTGACTTCTTCCCGATGCTTGCAAGTCTCACTGGCGACACCGGCGCGAAGCGTCTGATTGAGCAAAACCCGCCTAGATTGACAGAAGTCAATATTATGGAAACTGGAGTGATCCGCGACATTGATCGCCCCTTAGACCTTTAGGGCATGGCTGCGATCTTGTTCGGGATTTCGTTAGAATGTCGCGACAGCCACCTGTTTTATCCGAGGCTAAACCAATGGCCAAAAAGACGTCAACAAATGCGTTAGTCGACAAAGTGATTTCCTCATGCGATTTAATTCCTGTTGAAAAGGACAGCAAATTTATCGCCAAATCCGATTCGTGGTTACTGCTCGAACACCTTCCGTTGGAAGGGTGGCTCGAGGCAAGACAAACTTCTCTGATTCTCGCACGACGCAGGGCTTATGAGTCTGGCTTGCTGCAAAGAAAGACAACTCTCATCGCAAGCTCGCGTCTACCAAGCAACCTTGAATCTCACGCTGCATGGTTTGACGCCATCCGCACCATCGGTGCCCGACTGAACTCCGATACTCACGCGCTGTTGACGGCCTCCGGCATGACCGCTGATCTATATGTAAAACGGATCGCGGCTCTATTTGGCATTCCCCTCATCGAAGCCCAGTTAATTTCTTCTGATCGACTGCTCAAACATGTCGACATAAGCAACGACACTGACAAAGTATTTTTCGTCTATGAGCAGGAACCTGATTCACCGGACTCGCAGTTGATCAACATGGCCCATACTGTGCACGCGTTGGCCGTTAGGCGGGGAGGCAATGTACATCAGTCGCTCGTGACGCGACTTCAAAACCAACCGACGCCTTCGGTAAGGCTCCTCAGCGACTCTACGCTAACGAAAGCAAAGACCAAAAAGGAATTACTAGAACTTGGAGCAATTGATTGGCTCCTTTTATCTAACGAAGACGAACCCGATCAAGAAAATGGTTCGACTTCACAAGTGATTGTCACTGTGCCGCTGGAATCGATCGACCAATCCCAATACCTTTTGCACTGGGCTCGTCGTCAAAGTAACGCTTGGCCGGACCAAGCAAAAGACGCTCATTTGGACCAACTGATTTTCGGCTCGACCGCCGAACGATACCAAGAGGTGATGACGCTTTGCCGAATCATCGCCAGCAATCGGTTGATCGCAGCAGCTCATCTGACGCGCGACCCAGCTCCAGTGGTTTGCTTTACGGCCGTACCGCTTGGCGAACTGCCCAAACGCACGGTCTTCCGTAAACATCTGGCGAGATGGGATTTTGTGCCTTACGGGTTAGCGATTCGCAAGTCTGTTTTGCAGTCGGCAGGCTGCAAGGAAGTGATCTACGGTGAGGAATCTGATTGGAAAACGTTGCCCAAAGACGATCGTCCATGGTTCCAACTAAAAACATCAAGCAATGGAAAAATTGATTGGACACAAGAACAAGAATGGCGATTGCAGGGCGATCTGGACCTCAGCAATATCAGCTCCGATGACGCATTTGCATTTGTAAAAACTCATGCGGATGCGAGGCGCCTTACAGATATCTGCCGGTGGCCGATTGTCGTTCTGGATGCTACCGAATTGAAGTTGGGAGCCGCTGACAACGCGGAATGACGCAGAAGTTTTATATGGATATTGAAAGCGGCTTGATTCAAGACGCTTGTTTTGAGTTTCACAGAGGAAAGGGCTAAGATTTCTCGAAGCGGTCTATAGGGAATACATCGCGAAGGCAATCTAACCAAACCTACCCCATTTCCTTTCTGCGATTTTCAGCGTTTTCAGCGGCTCCATCACACACACGAGTCTCCAATGAATCCGCCGGAGGGCGCTTAAGTTCTGTACGAACGTGAAAGCTCCGTCATTCAACAGATAGGGGAGTCCAAATCATTAATGAATTCGGCTACGATGGAATCATGGAAGAACATTTAAGCAATCGACTCGCCAAACTTCGCCAATCCCTAACCGATCTTAGTGATGGCCCAGAAGAATCCGACACCGCAAACCTTCTTGTAACCTCACTGCCAAACATTCGTTACTTGACCGGATTCACAGGTTCTTCGGCGGCATTTTTGGTGTCGCCAGACGACTGCGTCATCATTAGTGACGGACGCTATACGCAGCAGCTCTCCATTGAGTGCCCGGGAATCGACGCCTTCATACGTCCGATGGGTGAGACGATGAACAAGTCGATCACCGATACAATGAAAGGGCGGTTTAATGGCGATTTCCTCTTTGAGCAAAGCACGATAGCGCACAACCAGTGGCTGGAGTTGGCCGAATCATTCAACGGGAAACTGATCGGTTGCAAGAATATTGTTGAGGACCTACGTGCGATCAAAGACGAAATTGAAATCGAACTGATTCGCAAATCGGTCGCCATTAACCAAACCGTGTTCCAAGAAGTGTGCCAATGGATCAACGCCGGTACGACAGAACGGGATGTGGCCGCTGAGATTGAATACCGGGGCCGCAAGCATGGCGCGGACGGTTGCTCGTTCGAGCCGATCGTGGCCGTTGGAGCGAATTCTGCATTGGCCCACTACCGGCCGGGCAACGTGAAATTGAACGAGTCCCCGTTTACGCTGATCGACTGGGGACTGAACTATCAAGGCTACGCCAGCGATCTGACACGCAACCTGATTACCGGCCCAGTCCCGAAGCAGTACGAGGAAATCTACAACATCACACTGCAGGCTCAGCAAGCCGCGATCGAGGCCATCAAACCGGCAATGGAGATCCGCGATCTGGACACAGTCGCGCGCGACGTCATCGCCGACGCAGGTTACGGACCGCAGTTCAGCCACAGCCTTGGCCACGGTATCGGGCTGGAGATCCACGAAGGCCCGGGCCTCTCCGGGCGCTCGACCGGAGTCCTGAAGGAAGGCATGGTCATCACCATCGAACCGGGAATCTATATACCGGCAATGGGTGGCGTAAGGATCGAAGACGACGTTTTGGTGACTGCCTCGGGATATGATGTGATCAGCGATGTGCCCAAAGCGTTCAAATAAACGCTCCTCAGAGCCGCTCGGCGGCGAAACATTCTGAAAACAGCCGCCAAAACACCAACAAACGCCTTCAACAGAAAGGCGTTCCCCTATAAAACAATGCCGGTTTCGAGATACAATACGCTGCCAAACGACTCAGGCAGAGCAAGATAGAGAATACGATTTACCGATCCCATGATGAGGATCGTGGAGAAATAAATGGGAAAAGCCAAACAAGAGACTTCTGTTTTTGACGTAAAGCAAGTTCGTGAATTGATCGAGCTGATGGAAGCTCATGACCTGAACGAAGTGGACCTTAAACAGGCAGACCAACGCATCCGCCTTCGTCGCGGAGGTGAAGGCCCTGTCGCTTACGCTGCCGCTCCTGCCCCAGTGGCTGCTCCAGCTGCCGTCGCCGCACCAGCTGCCGCCGCTAGTTCCGCCGCACCAGCGGCCGACGACGATACCGATCTAATTCTCAGCCCCACGATTGGTACGTACTACTCGCGTCCCAAGCCTGACGCTCCGGAATTTCTCAAGGTCGGTGACACCGTCACACCGGAGACGATTATCTGCTTGGTTGAGGCGATGAAGATGTTCAACGAGATTCCGGCCGGCGTGTCTGGAACGATCGTTGAGATCCTTGTGAAGAACGAGCAACCCGTGCATGTCGACATGCCGCTGTTCCGAATCAAGAAAAGCTAACTTGGGACAGGCTTGGTCCTAAAGTCGCCTTTGGCTCGGCGAGAGCCGCATTCTTTCGCGGAGCGTAAACTCGCGGAAATAAAAGCGACAATATTTTCAAAACGCAACATCCAGACTACTTCGAATGTATAAACGTATCCTGATTGCCAACCGCGGCGAGATCGCACTTCGCATCATCCGAGCCTGCAAAGAAATGGGCATCGAGACGGTGGCCGTTTACAGTCGCGGCGACAAGGGCAGCGCCTATCTTGACCTTGCCGACGAAGCGTACTGTATCGGCGGCGAACGATCCAGCGACAGCTACTTGAAGATTGACCGCATCATCAGCGCCGCCGAAATCGGTGGAGCCGAAGCCATCCATCCGGGCTTTGGCTTCCTGTCTGAATCGGCTCACTTCAACGAGGTCTGTCGCGACTGCAATATCGACTTCATCGGCCCTTCCCCCGAAGCCATGCAGATGTTGGGCGACAAAAATACCGCCCGTTCGCTGGCTCGAAAAGCCAACGTCCCTGTGGTTCCGGGGAGTGCGGGCCTAATCACGTCTCCCGAACAGGCGATTGCCGACGGAAAAGAGATCGGCTACCCGGTGTTGGTCAAAGCGACCGCGGGCGGTGGCGGCAAGGGAATGCGCGTCGCCGAAAACGAAGCCGATCTTATAAACGCCGTCGAACAGGCCGCGCAAGAAGCTGAGGCCGCTTTTGGCAACGGTGGTGTTTACCTTGAAAAATTCGTCGATCGCCCACGTCACGTTGAAGTCCAAGTGTTGGCCGACCATCACGGAAACACCGTACACCTCTGGGAGCGCGATTGCTCGACCCAGCGACGCCACCAAAAATTGATCGAGGAAAGTCCGGCTCCGACACTACCTGAAGAAACACGCAAGGCGATCTGCGACGCTGCGGTCCGTATGGTCGAAGCGGCTAACTACCATAATGCGGGGACAGTTGAGTTCATTGTCGACAAAGATCACAATTTTTACTTCATTGAAGTTAATGCTCGGATTCAGGTCGAGCACCCTGTTTCTGAATTGGTGACCGGCATCGATTTGATCCAGCAGCAAATCAAAGTCGCTGCTGGTGAGAAACTGTCATTCACTCAAGAGGACATCAAGTGCGAAGGCGCGGCGATGGAGTGTCGCATCAACGCCGAGGACCCTGAGAAGAACTTTCAACCTTGCCCGGGACTGATCAAGCAGATTCACATTCCTGGCGGCATGGGCGTCCGCTGGGACTCTCACGTTCACGCTGGGTACACGGTTCCGCCACACTATGATTCCATGGTCGGAAAATTGATCGTCCATCGCCCGACGCGCGCTGAAGCAATCGCGACGATGATTCGGGCACTCAAGGAACTGCGTATCGAAGGCATCAAGACTTCGGCAGATTTCCAAGTCAAAGTCTTGGAGAGCCAAGATTTCGTTGATTGCAAAGTTGACACGAAGTGGGTGGAAAGAGATTTCTTGACTTAGCTTCGGACTGTCGCAAGCGAGACACGCGTCCCGCTTGCCGCGATCCTGTCGACACAGCAGACACCGCAGATTCTGACTATCGGTCGATGCCCGCAAACAATGTCGACCCGACTCGCACAAGGGTTGCCCCTTCTTGGATCGCCATTTCAAAATCGCCGCTCATCCCCATCGACAGCTCCGTTAGGGCAATGTGCGGATAGTCGTCGACTTGATGTTTATCCCGCAACTCACGCAGCAATGCGAACTGCTGGCGCGTTTC
>CALHPU010000043.1 GCA_938036435.1 uncultured Pirellulaceae bacterium
ACGAAAATGTGATCAACGAAGCCATCTCCAGCCTATAGTTGATGGTAAACACCTGGTTGTCATTCAATCCAGACCGGTGCTGACGATGGTTGAATCGCATGCAGGATTGCAACTCCCGCCCGTCTTCATCGGATGTTTGTACTCGGCCAAGAGTGGCCAAGCTGCTTAAACTCATGATCACTTTCTACGCGATGTTATTGAGAGAATCTGCTTATCCCACCTTTAAGCTGAAACAGCGAACTAGTGGCAAGCACTAGATTGGTCTTGTTGTGAAATCACGTTTCAGTGAATAATGGACCACCGCTGTTTGATAGGCAGACATTGGATCGACGGAACGATTCATGCTTTTTCAGCAGCTCGGTTTACAACTTCCCATCATCGTTATCGTCAAGGAAGGCGTGCGAGATGAAAGATCCCAAAAATTTTGTTTGGCCCTTGCTGTCGGCTGCCGCGTTTCTGGTGGTGCCGGTTTGTACTGTCGCGCACGGCCAATCGTTTTATCAGCAGGCTCAAGCTGACGCCGGTTCAAAAGACAGCGTTACGTGGCAACCTCCTCACACTTCCAAGGCGCCGGCGCGGCCAGTGATACGCCAAGTCACTAACATGGTTCCGCTGAAGCCGCCAAGTGATATTTTTGTGCCAAAGGTCGATCCTGTTTCTAGGGCGCGGTCTGCAACGTCAACCCCACCGCCAACCGCATCGACGGCATGGAATCAAATCGATTCCGCAGCGCATGCGGGCTCAAGTAATTTAGGGGCCTCACCACCTCAGCCAAAACGTTTTTCTACATCTGGTCAATTCGAGGGAGCCCGGCGACTTGGCGATTCACCAAGCTCTCCAGCGGCGGGCAACGGTCTATTTGATGCGATCAATGCGCTGTCTGAATCGGACCAACCAGAATTTGCTAAAGCGAATTTAGAAATCGGGACCACGAGCGCACGCAGCAACTTCGATGTGCTGACTTCAGATGCGACTGCAAAACTTGGAAACGTCAAGGAGTGGGTTAGCAACAAAACCGGCGCGATATTCGGCGGCGTGCAGAATGGCAACTGGCAGCAACGCATCTCACGTATGTTTGGTGGCGCTGACATCAGGAGGATTGTAGGCGGACTGGCTGTTGTGATCGGTGGCTATCTTGGTCTCGTCTGGTTGTTGAAAATGATCAATCCAGCCGGCTCTGGAGCGATTCCGCGTGAGGCGCTGGAGGTTGTTGGCAACGCACCGTTAAACAGTAAACAGAACCTGCAACTCATTCGACTGGGCAGCAAATTGATGCTGATGATTCACGGTCCAGACGGAGTACAACCCGTCGGTGAGGTGAGTGATCCAGCGGAAGTAGAACATCTACTTTCGTTATGTGGTGGTGGTCGCGGCCAGCGTGTCTCACCTGACATTAGCGCGGCGATTGAGAATCGACCGCACTCCTCGCAGCAATCGGCCTCTCGAGTACGAGAGATCGCTGAACCTCAAAGCCGTTCGGTCAGCCTCTCACCGGACGATTCCAATAATCTAAACCAGCTGCTCAGAGCGTTGGAAAAGTATCAACCGCGCAGTCATGTTTACGAAGCTTAGCCGTCCGGTCTGTTGATTTTTTGTTTCATCTTAATCTGTATTGTTTCCGTTTCATGCTGAATCAATTTTTCAGTCATCCCATCACCGATAGCCGGCAGGTCTTGCAGATCTGTCTGTGCATTGTCGTGATGCTTGGTTGGAATCCAGGCACAACCGAAGCTCAGGAAATTCAGTTTGAACGACCGGCTGGTTACAACATTGCGCCCAACGGCGACTTTGGCAACCGGTTGGTAAGTCTGGCTGATAGGCTTGAGCGTGTAGGGCCAACGGCATCGTCTGTACAGTCTGCCTCGGCAGCTTTTTCAGCTGATGCGACCTCTGACTCTTCCTTGCCGCAGACGCTGCACGGGTTTCAGCACAATCGACCGACCGATGCGATGGTCACCGTGACAACACAGCCGGAGAACGTTGGCGGAGTTCCGTTTTCTGATTTGGTGTCAGACCAAGCAGAACAGCTTTTGACGCGCGAGGGAGCCAGTTCATCGGTCAAGATCGCGATTCTGCTGGCCACGCTTTCATTGGCGCCTGCCATTATCCTGATGACCACCTCATATGTTCGCATCATCGTGGTGCTAACGCTATTGCGGCAAGCCTTTGGTAGCCAACAGTTACCATCAACCCAGATTTTGACAGCTCTATCGCTGTTTGTGACCTTCCTCGTGATGGCTCCGACGTGGAACCAGATCAAGACCGAAGCGGTAGATCCATATTCCAGCGGCGAGATTACTTGGGAGGACGCTTGGCAGCGCGGACTGGTCCCGGCCAAGCGTTTTATGAGTCACCAAATTGAAATTGCCGACAACGAAGACGCCGTCGCGATGTTCTACAGGTACTTGCCGCATCAAACCGGTGAGAAGCCTGAGTCGCTGCAGCAAGTGCCGGTCAATGTACTGTTGCCGGCGTATCTGGTCAGTGAATTAAAAGTTGCGTTTCTGCTTGGATTTCAAATCTATCTGCCGTTCCTAATCGTGGACCTTGTCGTTTCAGCGGTCACCGTATCAATGGGTATGGTGATGCTTCCGCCGACGATGGTGAGCTTTCCCATGAAGCTGATTTTGTTTGTGTTGGTCGATGGATGGAACTTGGTTGTCTCGATGTTGTTGCAAAGTTTTGGTTCGACATACGGGTGATCGGTTTTCGGTTTTCGGTTTCTTTCGTTTCGCTTTTCAAACTGTTTTTACTATGAGCCCACAAGATACAATCGATCTTAGCCGCGAGGCTATCACGATGGCCGCGATCATTGGCGGACCAATCTTGGCGGTCGGAATGCTGATCGGTTTGCTGCTGGGCGTGCTTCAAGCGATGACGCAGATTCAAGATCAAACGGTATCCGCAGTGCCAAAAATCGTTGGCATGGCTCTGGTGGCGTTGTTGGCGCTGCCTTGGATGAGCAGTCGGATGGTCGATTTTACGCGCGAGTCGTTCAGTCGGCCGCTGGTTGGAGGTGTGCAAGAGACGCGTCAGCCTACATATCCAGTCGCCGTTTCTCAGCAGCCGGATAAGAGTGTGCGCGTGGCTTTTGCCGCAGGATTTCCCGCCACGCCAAGGCTGTTGCCAGCGCGTTCTTCATCGGCAGCCACTTCGCCGCCTTCGATTCCCTCGATGCAATTTCGTGGAAGTTCGATGCCGCAAATGGTTCTTCCACAATCGCCGGTTCCCGCTGCTGGCGAATCACCGTTTCGCCTTCCAAGCTTTCGCAGTGAAGAACAACAGAACGCTCCCAAGAACTTTGGGGGATAGGCTATGGATTTGTTGGCCGTTTGTCTGTTGGTGTTCATCCGGATTTTTTCTGTCACGATGACCGCGCCAATTCTTGGCAGCAACGCCGTAGCAGTCCGAACGCGCCTATGCGTCGCGATGGCGATGGTGCTGTTAGTGATGCCTTTGATACAAGTGCCACAAGTTCTTCAGGCTGACGGGTCAGGGCAGGGCAGTCTTTTGGCAGGCAAGTTATTTCAGCTTGCGTTAGGCGAGGCAACCATTGGGTTGGCATTGGGGCTGAGCGTATCGATCATGTTCGGCGCTGCTGCGGCAGCGGGGACCGTTGTCAGCCAGATGGCTGGTATGAATATCGGCGATCAACCGGCAAACGATCCGGTGTCCGGTGGATCAGGCCCTCTAGCGCGATTGTTTTCGGTACTATCGCTGGCAGCATTCGCCGTCATTGGCGGGCCAGCGATGGTAATGAGTGCCGTGGCTGACACATTTGTTCATTTGCCTTTAGGGACGCAGTTGGCTGCCGATACGTTACCTGATCTTGTAGGAGATTTACTGCAACAAAGTTTCATGCTGACGCTACGCGCTGTTGGGCCTGTAGTGGTTTGTCTGCTGGTTTCCAATATCGTTATTGGCATTATCAGCCGCACTTACCCACAGATGAATTTATTGGGCATGGGGCTGACGTCCAATATGGTGGTTATGATGGGCTCCGTGTTTTTAACCGTTAGCGGAACCGTTTGGCTGTTCGTCGACGATGTCAAACCGACACTCGACTGGACGCAGCAGCATTTACGTGAGGCGGTCGTTGAACCGACAGCCATCAATAAGGAAGCCACTTTGTTCCCCGTTCGTCAGGCGAGCTTCGAGGCCTATCGATCTTTCCGGATGACCGAGGATAACGTTGGGGGACTCGATGAGTGAATCATCTGGCGATCGTCAACACGAAGCCACACCAATGCGCCGAGCGCGGGCGGCCGAAGAGGGAGATTTTGCTAAGAGTTTTGAAGTTGCCATTGCGATGCAGGTCATCGGCTGTGCGATGGCAATTTATCTATTTGCCTCCGGCATTGGTGGCGTTGTGCGGCACGCCGCGATGCAAAGCCTCGTGTTTGACCCATCAGTATCCCTGTCACCGACGGTAGTGCTAGAGCGATGCCAGATGTTGTTGTGGGGCAGTATTTGGGCGCTGTTGCCGCTGTTGGTCGTTTGTTGGTTGGCAGTTGTCGCATCACATTGGATGCAGACGGGAGTGGTTTGGCTACCAAAAAAAATTGCGCCCGACTTCCGTCGTCTGAGCATGATGCAGATGCTCAGCCAGTTCTTTTCATTGCAGACGTTGTCTTATCTGTTCATCGGCGTGCCAAAGTTTTTCTTGGTCATTGTCACTGCGCTAGGCAGTTGCTGGGTTGAGCGCGAGTCCATTTTGGGACTGTCGGGTCTGCCAACTGATTTGATGACCGATGCGCTATTTCAAATCTTGATTCAGGTAACCTTCCATGTCGGATTGGTGTTACTGATTAGTTCAGCGGCCGATTATTGGGTGCGGTGGATCAGTTTCCAAAGAAGAATTCGTATGACAGACGCCGAATTGCGCGAAGAGTCACGGGCTCAGGACGGCGACCCGGTGGTCAACAGCCAGCGGAAATTGTTGTATCGAAGATAAGTACTGGACAAAACTTCGAATTCGATCAAATCGAAAGTCTCCTGAGCCGCTCGATTGCATTAAATTAAGGCTTTTGGCTGACGGCTTGGTGAGGGGTAGTTTTGACGTTTCGATTTCGTGCGATTGGTTTTCTGATTGGGTTGGCTTTACTTGCCAACGTTCTTTCGTTTGACAAGGCTAGTGCTGGAGAGCCAGTGCGGCCGAACATTATTTGGATCTCATGCGAAGACATTTCCCCTCACATTGGTTGTTTCGGAGACACCCACGCGATTACTCCAAACCTCGACCGATTGGCAAAGACCAGTGTTCGGTATCCAAACACGTTTACTACAGCCGGTGTTTGCGCGCCCTGTCGTTCGGCAATTATCACAGGCGTGTATCAATCGACCCTTGGAACGCATCATATGCGCTGCCAAGCGCAGTTGCCTGATTTCATAAAACCGTTTCCGACCTATCTAAAAGAAGCAGGCTACTACTGCACGAACAATAGCAAGCAAGACTATCAATTCAAGACGCCGAAAGGTGTTTGGGATGAGTCAAGCAAGAAGGCACATTGGAAGAATCGTCCTGACAAATCAAAACCGTTTTTTGCAGTTTTCAACTTTAATGGTTGTCATGAAACTGGGATCAATAACGAAGGGAAATACAAGTCAGTTACCTCGCGGTTGACCGATTCACAACGCCAAGACCCTTCCAAATTGGAATTGCCTCCCTATTACCCAGACACACCAATGATGCGTGAGGACTGGAAACGCAACTACGAATTGATTACCGCGATGGATGCTTGGGCGGGCAAACTGATCCAAGAGCTTAAGGACGACGGCGTTTACGAAGATACGATCATCATGTTTTGGTCCGATCATGGCGTCGGGTTACCCCGTGCCAAACGCTGGCTCTATGATTCGGGAACAAAAATTCCTTTGGTCGTGCGGATGCCAGAATCTGCTACCGATTCTCTTTCAGACGTTGGATATCCACAGCGCGGTGCGATCAACAAAGAGCTCGTTAGCAGTCTTGATTTTGCTCCGACGGTGTTAAAGCTGGCTGGACTCAAACCGCCAAAGCACTTTCAAGGACGTGCGTTTCTTGGGAACGACTTGTCACCCAAACGCGAATATGTTTTTGCAGCGCGAGATCGGATGGACGAACGATACGACATCATTCGGTCTGTCCGAGACCAACGCTTTCGATACATCCGAAACTACGAACCTTTTAAGCCGTACTACCAATTCATGAACACGCCTGAGCAGAACGCGACGATGCGTGAGCTTCGACGCGTTCATGCAGACGACGGCTTAAGTCCTGCGGCAGCGCAATTTATGGCGGCGAGAAAGCCTCCGGAGGAACTTTACGATTTGACGGCCGATCCACATGAGGTCAATAATTTGGTTGCCGATCCGCAGTTCGCATTCGAACTGAACCGTCTTCGTGGGATACATTTGGATTGGGTTGTTAGAACGCGCGATATGGGACTGATTCCGGAATCTGAGATCGAGCGTCGTGAGGCGGTTGCCAAAAATCGATACAACATTCTGCTAAATGCTGAGCAGTGTTCCATTGAGCGAATTCGAAACGTGGCTAATCTGGCGATTGGAGGAGGATCCGATTTTAGGCCCCTTGAGCAAGCCCTTCGCGATGAGGATTCGGTTGTGCGTTACTGGGCTGCGATAGGAGTTGGCAACATGCCCGATCGTGCAGCTACCACGCAAACGCAACTCTCGAAAATGCTCGGCGACGAAGCTCCATGCGTGCGGATCGCGGCAGCCCGAGCGCTGCTGAAGCTTGGTCAAACAGACGTCGCACTCGGTCAATTGAAACGGGAGTTAGCAGGCGAGCAACAGTGGGCGCGGCTACGCGCGGCCATCGTGATCGACGAAGCCGGAGAGGTGGCTAGGCCTCTAATTCCACAGCTGAAAGAGTGCCTCGCAAATCAGCCCAACAAATACATCACCCGGGTTGCCAATCGCACGCTCAATGTACTGCGGGGGACGAATAACCAAGTCAAATAGCGATGCGGCTATTGCGGTGCCTAATGATGATCGCGTTTGAACCAAAAATCGGCGATCAGCGTATCGACGAATAATTGCATGCTGTGATAGGCAACTAGCGGTATGACTGTTATGCCTAACGATGCGGCCACCGAAAGTGCGACCATCAGTGTTTTTTGACTGCCTGAGTATGCGACCGCGATTTGCTCACTCCGATTTAGGCCGATTGACTTCGCAATCGCTAGGCCTAATGCCAATACGATGACATGCACGATCAGCATCAAGACAACACTGATCACGATCATTATGGCGTAGCCCGAGGTAGACGTTTGGCTGATCTTCAATGCCGACGAGATCGAACCAATAAAGACGACAGCGAGAATGCCACACTGAGCTACCTTGTTCACAGATGTTTTGTTGTTGGTTGCCCAATCAGCAGACCCTTTTTGCATCCGCAATACTTGAGCGATGCCAATGGGTAAGACAATGCAGATCAGTAATTTCCAAACCATGCCGGTGAGTACGGTTGGCGAGGTTGTCTGACCGATTGAGCAGTAAATGATTGCGGGCGTGGTTAGAAAGCAAAGGCAACTGGTGATGATGGTCACCATGATTGCCACACTGTCGTCGCCACCGGCGCGGGCGGTCCACACGGCCGCCGAGGCCAACGTACATGGCGCGGCGAAGACAAGCACCATCGAGGTTCCAATGTCCTGTGGCATCAACATTGCCAGCGGCAACAGTATCAGCGGCGCAAGCAGTGTATTGATGGCGACGGCTGTCAAAGGTGCCGTAGGGTTCACGATCCGGGAGCGGAATTGAGCCAGTTCCAGTGGCCACGCCATCAGGAACATCGTGCTGGCCACGATCATCCATTTGAGCCAAGCGACTTCGGCCAAATATGCCAGTGGAGAGGCGGACAAAAACCCGACAGCCACCACGGTTGCCAGCGCAATCAAAAACCAGTGTCTCGCAAAAAGATTCATAACGCGATTCTTGCAGGCCGGTTTAATTTTGAAAGGGGCAGTCCTTTCAGTTTTGAGACAACGAAAGTAAACTACGGCCACCGGTTGAGATTTTGGGAAGATTGGCATCCGGCTGTTTGTCACAGCCATGCACAACCGTCGGGGGGGGCCTCACTCCAAATTAAATTAATATCTGGTTCTATGTCCGCCGTACATCCGTCCTATTTCAAAGTTCTTTTGACCTTCGCGCGAAATTCGCTGGTCAGAGACATGTCATTTCGGATGAATTTCATACTGCAATGTTTTGCGACGATGTCTTGGGCGGCAATGAATTTTGGCTTATTCAAAATCATCTACCAGTTTACCGGATCGATCGGACGCGGCACCGGATGGCACGAGGACGAATTCTTTATTTTTCTGGGCACGATCTGGATTATTAATTGCATCATCCAGACGTTCTTCATGGCCAATGCTGAAGAGTTCAGCGAAATGATTCGCACCGGCGGATTAGATTTTGCGTTGTTGAAACCGATCGACACCCAATTTCTCATCTCGTTCCCACGAGTCAATTGGGCTCAGCTTCCCAATGGGATCCTTGGTGTGATCCTCATCGTTGTCTCGTTGCGAAATCTTGCAACCGAAGGGGTGCGCGAAGCGCCATTGTATCTTTCGGCGTGGAATATCTTTCCATATGTGTTCTACGTATTGTGCGGAGCAGCAGTCATGTACAGCGTCATGATTGTTTTGGCATCTACCGCAGTCTGGCTGGGACGAAATCAGAACTTGTATACGTTTTGGTTTTACATCACCAATTTCTATCGTTACCCGATGGAGATCTATCAGCGCAACGGCATCGGTATGGCGCTGTGGGGCACATTTACGTTTGTCGTGCCTATTCTGGTGGTTTCCAACGTTCCGGCGCGCGTGTTGGCTCAACCGATGGGGCGTCCTTGGCTCAACTGGGAGGCGGGATATGCGATCTTCGCCACGCTGGTGAGCCTGTACGTCAGCCGAAAAATCTTCACTTGGTCGCTACGCAGCTACCGGAGCGCTAGTTCGTAGGCTCAAAGTGACGGTGAGACCGCCGGCCTATATTTGTCTCGGCGACCAAGCGTGAGAGATTTTATTTGGCCGTGCCAAGTGATAGCGGTCGAATCTAGGGATTGTCCGGTCTGTTCAGCCGCGTATTGATGGCTGCAACGATGACGTGGCAATTCCCAATGAAGACTGGGGGTTACGGTCGAAAAACGAAGGAGAGATGAGGCTGTTTTTACTTGATATAAACGACCTCACTTTTAGAATGTCGATACCTTAGCGATCGGCAAAGACGTCCGCACTATGCCGAAAAAAGAGCTAATTGGCCCGAATTGTTTACGTAATCGTATTCCTTGAATCCCATCGGGCATCGTCGAGTTATACTCGATCAACCTAATTTTCATCGATCCATCGCCTGAGAAACCAAGTCAACTGGAGTCACCTCAAGATGTCAAAATTAATTCCAATGGAAGAAGCCGCCAAGGTTCTAGGCTTGTCTGTGGAAAAACTAAATGAGCTTCGTAGCAACAACGAAGTATTCGGTTACCGCGACGGTTCCACTTGGAAGTTCAAAATGTCGGAACTCGAACGCGTTGCCGATGATATGGGCCTTTCGATTTCTCCTCTTAGCTCTGCAGTTGATGGGATCAAGGACGTGCTTGGTCTCGATGGCGATGAGAGCGATTCTTCAGAATTGGATTTGGGATTAGAGGAATCATCGGAAGATCTTTTCTTGGAGTCTGATTCAGAATCGATTGCAATGGATGACTCTTCAGTTGAGTTATTCCAAAGTTCAATGGCGGGAGTTGATGGCGGGACTTCTTCGGACATTTTGGCTGACGATGACGACGACGATGATCTGATTGACTTGGCCGAGAGTGGCTTACTGGTTAAGAACAGTTCCAAAGACATGTTACTTGACAAAACCGACGATGACGACGATTTGTCGTTGTTTGATTCCTCGGACGACTTGAACTTGGACGACGCATTAGATGAAGCGGCCGATGACTTGGGGCTAGAGGATTCTTCGCCGGCTCTAACGCTGGAAGATTCCTCGCTCGATTTGAAGTTGGATGACTCCTCAAATGATTTGAAGTTAGATGACTCCTCAACTGAATTGAAGCTCGAAGATTCATCCGATGATTTGATGCTAGAGGATTCGTCGGCTGATTTAAAGCTGGAGGAATCTTCAGACGATTTGAAGCTGGAAGATTCTGGCTTGGAATTGAAGACTGATGCGGAAGACTCACTCAAGCTCTCTGATGATTCTGTGCTTGATGGCGATGACGAACTGTCTTTTGGAAGCAGCAGTCTCGAACTGGCATCTGAAGCCAACGCGTCTGCCTCTCCGAGTTCGACGGGCGATGATTTGTTCAGTGAGGAACCCTCTTCCGACGCACCAAGTACCGGTAAACTGCTGGGAGATGACGATGACGATGACCTTGCCCTCAACGTAGAAGATGACTTGTTCGATGACGATTTGGATCTTGCCGACAGTGCATCGTTCGAAAGCAGCGAAATCAGCAGCAATTTTGAAGAGTCGGGAGATCTAGCTTTAGATAGCGATTCCAGCGGCGAGCTGACGCTTGAAGCCAATGAAAGCGGCATCGCTCTAAGCGCCAACGAAAGTGGAATCGCTCTAGGAGATGAGCCACTGGAGTTGGGTGGTTCAGATATTGATGAACTGGAGCTGCCTGAAGATGACGAAATTATTCTGGTAGATGATGCTGCCGACGCTGATTCGGCGACGCTAATGCAGGAAGATGATTTCAACTTGACCCCGCATGAAATGTCTCTTGATGACGACGATTCGAGTGGGTCCCAAGTGATCGCGTTGGCTGAATCAGAAATCTACGCCGACGACTCTGCCGCAACTGTCTTGGGCAGTGAAAGTTTTGATGAGCATTCTTTTGACGACGGTGGATACGATCCAACAACCGCTGGTATGGTTGGCGCTGGTGTTGTTGGCGTCGCAGGCGCCGCCGCTGCTGGTGGTGGCATCGCCGCTGAAGAGGTCACTTACAGCAAGTGGCAGATTGGTGGTCTCGCGTTGACTGCCTCGGCGTTGTTCCTAGGAAGCATCGTAGCGTACGGAACGGCTCAGAATTTGTGGCTGCCAGATGATGAGGTCGTCAGCAGTGGCCTCATGAAGTTGTTCATCGACAGTCTTGGGATGAACTAAGGCTGTCAATTGTAGCCTAGGTCATAAGTTTGGCGGGCCTTTGATCTTTGGCCCGGTGCGCGAACGATTAGATCCAGTTCACTGTGATCGAACCAGACCAATTTGCAGTGGCGACACGTATCGAGAACACAGTTGCCTGGCCCGTAGTAAGGATGCGCTTCTGTAGCATCTCCACACGCGGGGCAGCGGGCTGGGATATCCAACTGGTCGGGGTTCATCGGTGTAGGTTTGGCGTCGGGGCCTTTGTGCTCTGCGCGGAGTTGTTCGATCAACATGCCGACTGACTGACTGTCAATGACGAATCCGCGGCAGCCCGTGCAGAAACAGACGTCAGTACGGTTGTACAACGTACCGACGGTGAGATTTTCATGGCACCGCACGCACTGAAAATCGACCTGCTTTCCTGACGAGACAATCGGCTCTGGACCGCTTTCCAATGGCGTCGGAAATCCAAAGCATTGGCACACACCGCAAACAAAGTGTGTTTTGCCGGGGACAGGAAACATAAAGCGTTGGCATTTGTGACAGTTCATTGGCTGTAGGCGGTTTATGTTTCGTTAGTGAGCAGGAGTTAGTGAGCAGGACGAACTTATGTTCGCAACTCTAGGCCGCTTATTGGTGGCGGCAGGTGGAACAGGGTAGTTTTTGGCCGGCAAGATGAGGGTCGTTGGGTACGGTTACCCGGCTTTAAAGGGATTTTATGGATGTAAAAATATTCTCTGGTAAAGCGGCATTGCGACATTTTGTCGTCGAATCCTCGTTTGGGCTTTTGAGTTCCATGTAGTGGGTGATAATTCTGCTGAACGTCCAACCCTCAAGAAGTTCTCCCTAAAAACGAATTGGTTAAGATGCGAAACGCCTTTTTCATTGTGCTAACGGTGATGGTTGCAGCCTGCGGTTGCAAACCAGAAGATGCCGTTACCGTGCATGTGATCCCCAAGAACGCTTCAGGGCTAGACGGTATTCGCGATTCTGCATCCAAAGGATCGGCTAAGGCAGTTGCGCCGGCCAACGCGCCTCCAACGGCAACACCATCGCCGACGCGCATGGTAGTGGCCCTGTTTCAGCGTCCTGATGCAGCGTGGTTCTTCAAGGTCAGCGGTGCTCCCGATGAGGTTGGTGCTGCCGAGTCGCAGTGGCAGCGGTTTATCGACGACGTGAAATTCGATGTTGCTGACGGCAATGAGCAGCCCGTGTGGGAACTGCCCGAAGGCTGGACCACTGGACCACCGGCCCCGTTCCGATTTGCGACGGTCAAATTACCCGATTCGGAGATTGAAATTCGCATCTCCAAACTCGGCGGGCAACAAGATCTACTTAGCAACGTCAATCGTTGGCGTACCAGCCAGTTAGGTCTACCGGCGGCAACGGCGGAGACTGTCGATGAGAATTTTGAAAACAAAACAGGGCAGGGGGGTAAGTATTTGTTGTTTGACCAACAGGGGGTGTCCTCTGGCCAGAGCATGGGTGGCCCGTTTATGAATCGAGCCAAGGGTAGCAACGGCAGCATGCCGGCGGCCGCTAAACAGACTCCGACTAAACAAACTCTCGCAGAGCCGAGAACTGCCGCCGAAGCTGCCGGGCCCCCTCAGTTCGATCTGGTTCCACCGGAAGGGTTTGAGATGGGGAAAACTTCTCCGATGGTGGTGGCTCGTTTCGTGAAAGAAACCGACGAGGGAAAAGTACAAATTTCTGTTGTGCCTCTGACCGCGATCAATAAGTGGAACGACAATGTAAACTTTTGGCGGCAGTCAGTTGGTTTGGAGAAAATTGATGATGCCCAGATGGCAGAACAGACTCAGGCAGTCACCGTCAGCGGTGTCGAAGGTAAACGCGTGGAGCTTTTGGAGGACCATGACGGTTCTGATCAGGGGTTGATTGGTGTCATGGTGAAGAAGGGCGATCTTGCTTGGTTTTTTAAGATGATCGGCAAGCGCAGAATAGTGCGTGAGAGTGAGGGACTCTTTGATCAATTCCTGAAAGACTTTTCTTTCAAATCGGAAAATTAGAAGCCGCAAACTTATAAGCGCCGCACGTTAAAAGTGCTGCCAACATTGGAACGAATATGGCTACCGACTCAATTTCGCAATCTCGCAACCGCGCGACCGCTCAGGGCGAACGTCTAACCGCAACCGATATCGTACAAGCGATCCTAGCTCCGATGTCATCGTTGCGACTGACGGTGTCGCTGCTGGGGTTGAGCGTTTTGGTTACCTTTCTGATCACGCTTCAGCAGTCCAGTCGCGACATGTGGGAGATTAAGACCGAGCATTTTAACTCTTTGATGGTGGAAGTGCCGTTTCAATCGATCGTGGTGCAGCGCTGGTTTCCCGACGCCGATCCCATTCCGGGATCGTTTGTCGTCCCTAGCGGGCTTACCTTGATTGTGCTGTTGCTGATGAATTTGATTTCGGCACATCTGCTGCGTTTTCGTTTGCAGGCGTCCGGGGTGCGTTTGATCGGCGGGCTGGTGATTGCCGCGATAGGAGCTTTGTTTACTTGGGCCATCATCTTCAATACGAGTTCGGCGACCACGTTCCAAGCAGAACCCCCAATTCCTTACCGGCAAATGTGGTATGTGCTGCAAGGGATTCTAGGATTGCTAGTGGCGGCCGGCGTTGGTGGATTTTTCACGGTGGCTAAAGGAAAACGCGTCGAGAAACTGCTGGTGGCGTCGCTGACATTGGTGGTGGCAATCGCGCTGATGGCGGTGTTATTGTTGGGAGAAAAAGCGTTCATCGGCAAAGAAGGGATGCGAATTGTTTGGCAACTGGCACAAGCAACCGCAGCTGGTTTGGTTTGTTTGGTTGCCGCCGTATTACTGTTCCGCCGCAAGGGTGGCATGGTCGTGCTGCATTTGGGGATCGCGGGTTTGTTGGCCAACGAAATCTACGTTTCGATCACCAACGAAGAAACGCAGATGCAGATGGCAGAGGGCGAGACGGTCAATCTGGCCAACGACATTCGCGCAACCGAATTGGCCATCATCGATCAATCCGACTCTGAGTTCGACCGCATCGTCGTGGTGCCCGAAAGCAAGTTGATGGACGAGGACCTTGCGACGATTAAGCATCCGGAATTGCCGTTCAACATCGAGGTCTTGCGATATATCGAAAATGCCGACATGGTTCGAAAGATTCCCGGGCGCGATTCGGGCATCGCATCTGATGGATTATTCAAGGATTGGACTGCCATCGACAGTACCAAGGCCAGCGGAGTCAGTTCCGACCAAGGCGTTGATGTGTCGGCTGCTTGGGTACGCCTGACCGAAAAAAAGTCGCTCAAACCGCTGGGGACCTATTTGGTTTCGCAGCAAGGCTACTTAAATGATCTGTTGGATACCGTCGATGTTGGCGGGAAAAGTTATCAAATCGGATTGCGGTTCAAGACGCAGTACAAGCCGTATGCACTGACGCTAGAGGATGTGCAAGCCAAAATGTATCCGGGGACCGAGACGCCCAGCTGGTATTCTTCCGATTTTGTGCTCAAAGATCTCAAGTCGGATACTCAATCTTCCCAAAAAGTATTCATGAACAATCCGCTGCGCTATGCGGGGGAGACGTTTTACCAAACTGGATACGCCAAAGATCCACGTACCGGCAAAGAGGTCTCGACGCTGCAAATTGTTAAAAATAAGGGATGGATGATTCCTTATGTTTGTTGCATGTTCGTGGTGGTGGGGCTTATTTCGCAGTTCGGTTTGTCTCTGCTTGGGTTTCTGGAAAAACGGCAGAAGGAACTTCAAAGAGAAACTTTCAAGGGCACCAAGGGTGACACATCGACCGCCAATAATCCTGAGAAAAGAGCCGCAATTTGGAAGCGCTCTCCGATCGCAATTGGTCTGACATTGTTGTTTGCGCTTTACGGCATCAAAGGGATGGCCAGAACGGCTGTCGGCACCGAAAAACATGAGTCGATGCGGCTAGATTTGCTGGGGCAGTTGCCGATCACTTATAAGGGGCGCGTTCAACCGTTGCATTCGCTGGCTCGGAATACGCTTCGTACTCTGACCAAGCGCGAGGAGGTTTATGACGGCGACAACGAAAAGCAATCTGCTATGCGATGGTTGGCCGATACGATGTTTATGGCCGATGGGGCAAGCGATTATCGTTTGATGCGGATTGAGGATCCTAATGTCTTGGATACACTTGGCTTGCCTCGCAAATTCGATGAAGGACTGGACGAAGAACTGGCCGCACTAGATTCCGAAACCGATCCGGATCGTAAAGAGCAATTGCAGCAACAGTTGGATCGGCAACTGAAACGTCCCACGATGAGGTATACCCTCGAGGAACTTGCCGGCGCGCGGCAGACGATTAGAGAAGTCATCCCCAATGGTTTGAAGCCAAAAGACTACAATCAGTTTCAGTCTCGTCTTTCGGGTGTCGCTGGCAAGATTGGCAACATCCAAGCGATTCAGGCTGCTTTTGGTGGCATCCACCAAGAAAACCCAGATCTGGGCTTTGAAACACGTATCAACTTGGCGCTCGATTCGACACGTTCAGGGCTGCCTTTGTTATTGCCGTCGATCGACCCAAAAAAGAACTGGCGGACGTTTTCACAGGGGCTTGATCAAGAGTGGATTCGTGGATTGGCTAAACGCCACGATGTTGAAACCTATGCGTCGCTGGCACGGAAGATTGTTCAGATCGACATCCGACCGCAAATTGAAGAAATGTTGTTGGCGAAAAAAGCAGCTCAGACGATTGTAAGCGACCCACAGCTTCTCGAAGTGCTAACGCAAAACTACCAGATCGATGATCCGGTAATGCTTTCCGCCAAAGTTGAGCGTCAATGGGAGACTTTGCCTGAGCAGTTACGCCAAGGGTTCAAAGAGCGGTTTGGTGACGAGGTTAGCGCGCGGATCAATTCTCAAATTGGCTTCATGACCGATGACTTGGTTCCAAAGTTAAAGAAAATTGGTGGTCTGGAAGAGGTGAAAGACAAGGCAGAACAGACGTTTGACAAGTATTTGGAATTGTTTGCCAAACTTGGTCCAGCTTATCAAGCCAAGGACGCTCAAACGTTTAACTCGACGCTTGACACCTATTTGACCGAGTTGAAGAAAGACGCCCCGATAGGATATTCTGCGCCAAAGATTGGTGCCGAATTAATTTATGGCGGTTCGCATTTCTTTATCAATGCGATGGTAATTTTCCTTGCCGCATTTCTCGTGGCAACCTTTGGTTGGGTGGGCTACAGTGAAAAATTCAACCAAGCTTCGCTGTGGCTGTTGGGGCTAGGCGCTGTTTTCCTGATCACAGGTTTAATCTTTCGCGTCTATATTTCTGGCCGACCCCCGGTGACCAATCTCTATTCTTCGGTCCTGTTCGTCACGGCTATTTTCGTCCCGTTGATGATGCTGGTCGAACGTATGACGCGGTTGGGAATTGGCAATGTGCTCGGCGGAATGGGCGCGTTTTTGGCGTTGATGTGGGCTTGGACAATGTCGATCACCGACGGTGACACCTTCACTGTGTTGATGGCGGTCCTCGATACGCAATTTTGGTTGGCCACGCATGTGGTATGCATCACGATTGGATACAGCACTACGTTTGCTGCCGGAGCATTGGGCGTTGCCTACGTGATTGGTGCGATGATGACACCAGCGTTCGACAAAGAGACTCGCCGAGAGGTCTATAATGCAATGTACGGTATGGTGTGCCTCGCGCTGTTGTTTAGTTTCTTCGGAACAGTTCTTGGCGGGCTGTGGGGTGATGATTCATGGGGACGCTTCTGGGGTTGGGATCCCAAAGAGAACGGTGCGTTGATGATCGTACTGTGGAATGCAATTAGTCTCCACGCGCGTTGGGGCGGAATGGTGAAAGAACGTGGCTTCGCCATGATCGCCATTTTTGGCAACATCGTAACGCTCTGGTCATGGAAAGGCGTCAACGTATTGGGCGTTGGTCTGCATGCCTACGCGGGATCCGAAGACACGACGCTCCATGTGATTTTAGCCGTCGGAGCTTTCCATTTACTGGTGATGCTTTTGGCCTGCGTACCAACGCGTTCGTGGTGGAGTTACCAGTCTTCACAGTAAAGAGTCTGGCTGCATCGATCGTTCA
>CALHPU010000044.1 GCA_938036435.1 uncultured Pirellulaceae bacterium
ATGGCTGCCTTGGAAATCGTAGTGGGATTCGCCAGAATTCCAACCGGCTCTTCTTAAAGGAATTCTGGCGAATCCCACTACATCCATTTGAAATGGCTAATTCAACAAGAACTTCGTGCCACTAAGTTCTGGGAAGAACCACGAAAAAAGGGACCGCCGAAGCGATCCCCTTGATTCATTACACTACGCCTGCTGATGGCAGACTATTTAGCTGCAGCGTATCGTTCTCCGACCGCGTTCCAGTCAACCACATTGAAAAACGCAGCAACGTAGTCTGGACGTCGATTCTGGTAGTTCAAATAGTAGGCGTGCTCCCAAACGTCCAATCCTAAAATTGGCGTGCGGCCTTCCATTAGTGGATTGTCTTGGTTGGGAGTGCTCTCAACGACTAACTTCCCACCGTCAACGCTCAGCCACGCCCAGCCACTTCCGAAGCGTGTGCCTGCGGCGGCAGAAAACTTTTCTTTGAAGGCGTCGAAGCTACCAAATTCGGCGTCGATTGCGGCGGCTAAATCTCCCGTTGGCGATCCACCGCCGCTGCCGCTGATGACGGACCAAAACAAAGAGTGATTGGCGTGACCGCCACCATTGTTCCGGACAGCCGTGCGTTTGTCTTCGGGAACAGCCGCGAGATCAGAGATGAGTTCTTCTACGGTTTTATTGAGAAGGTCAGAACCCTCCAGCGCGGCGTTAGTTTTTGTGACGTAGCCGTTGTGGTGCTTGGAGTGGTGAATCTCCATCGTGCGAGCGTCAATGTGTGGCTCCAACGCATCGTATGCGTAACCGAGTTCGGGCAGGCTGTAAGCCATTTTGAGTTTCCTTGTTGATTTTTTTTAACGATTGGCAGGCTCGATAAAAGAGCCTTATTTCTTCGTCGCCAAGATATCAAAAATTGGCGGTTTTGCAATCGTCCGAATCAACATCGGCGGGCTTTGCAATGGCGATGAGGATCTTTCAGGATTCCTAGCGGACTTTTTTGGTGGCCATGTCCACGGAGATACGTGACGCTTTGTCACTGATCATCAAGAATCGACGAAGTTCCCCCAGCAGGTGCGGCGCGAGATCGGTGTGATTCGTTGAGAACCAGCTTCTCATTCGTCCGGCGTAAATCGTCACGCGAATGTAGTTTAGCGTTTTGGTCCGCGCAGATTCGGCGTTTGGTCCATCGGCCTCTTTGAATTCGACGTTCATGGTGAACGCACCCTTCTTCGAATAATCCATAGGCGCTTCTACTTCTACCTCCATCGAAAGAAATTCAGGCTCCACACGCTGCAGGACGGCGTTGTTTTCGATGATGAACCCTCTGAGTTTTTCCACAAGCACTTGGATTGGAGTCTCAGTCTTGAATTCCTCGCAAATAAGCGATTTGCTTTTTCGCTGTTGAGCACTCCAAAGAATCCCAGTTTCCGAAAGTTCGGTTGCCTTTTCGTCGTTTCCAGTGGGTAACGATCCGTCGCCAGCAACGACCCGGTTACGCCCCGATTCTTTCGCTTGCAACAACGCCGTGTCGGCACGAACGAAGAAGTCCGTAGCAGTGTCGCCCTCGCGCAGTTCTGAGACTCCGAAACTGGCAGAGATCGACTTACCTCCAAGCATCGGCTGCGGCGTCTTGTAGAGGGCCATGCGAATCTCTTCAGCCCGCTGGACTGCTGCTGCGGTGTCGCAGTCTGCACAAAGAATCACAAATTCTTCACCACCATATCGAGCGACAAGGTCTTGCGGACGTACGTAGCGTTTAAGCATTGCGGCAAACGACATCAACGCCTCATCGCCAACGGTATGTCCGAAGTTGTCATTAATCGATTTAAAGAAGTCGATGTCGCAAATGATGATGCTGCAATTGAAGTCGTCAGATTGTTGAAACGCCAGTACGTACTCTTGTTGGACACGCTCGAACTCAGCCCGATTAGCGACCTGAGTCAGTGGGTCGAGAACAGAGAATTCGTAGAGATCTTTCAGCTGCCGCTGCAAATTGACGTGCGCGGTGCGGTCATGGAACATCACCACCGCTCCGTTGACGTATCGATTTTTGTCAATAACGGGGATCACCGTCAGTTCGACCTTCATGCCTTCGGGGCCTGTGCCATTGGAGATTTTGTATTCTCCAGAAACAATCTCTAACGTTCTGAGACTCTTGGCGACTGGGCACTTGTCCAATTGTAGACCGTTACCGGCGGTGTCGCACAGGTTGATTGTCTGAGGAAGTAGCGGGCGATCCAGTACGACCTTAGGGATGATGCCCGTGGCCTTCTGCGCCCCGCGGCTCCACATTTTCACCCTTTGCTTGTGGTCGACAAAAACAACGCCATCGGATAAGTGCTCCAGCATGCACGCGAAAAATAGCTCAATCTGAAATTGGTGGCCGGCTGCGAGCTGTTTTGCCTCTTGCTTTTCCCCAGCTTGAGGAACTGGGCCTGAATTTGGAGATTCTGGGTGCAGCGGCACCGGGTGAGTCAATGCAGGTTGGTCGGCGAACTGACTATCGTTGGTAAACGTCGAGGGTCGCGAAGTCGTTTCGATGTCTTGCGGAGAAAGATCTGGCCAATCACTCGCCTCTGACGTCGGCGAATTGTTGGACTCAACGCTCTCGGCAATCTGACTAGCTCTCTCTCTGGCTTCTTTGACCCGCTCCGCTTGCAGAATTGCGGCATACCTCTCGTCGTTGGCTTGTTGCTCCGTTTTCAAAGGGGCGTTTTCCAAAGGGGCGTTTTCTGGAACCTCTCGCTGGTCAGAGTCTAAGTTCCGTTTGGCGGACTGCTCATGCTTAACTTGCTCGCTCTGGGCCTGTTCGAGGTAGGAAGCTTCTTGTTTTTGAAGTTGTTTGAATTCTTCTTCCAAACGTTTTGCTTCGAGCAACCGGGGATCAACGGACTCTTCGGGAGCCTGCAGCTGGGGCGCCGGGGGCTGCGGAATTACTGCCTGCGGCTCAGCTGGAGCAGCTTCCAAGGAGTTTACTTCAGGTACAGTGGCAGGACGCGAGGCCGACTCTTCCAGTGGTTGGGTGATGGAACGTGGCGCCTCGTCTTCCAAAAGCTCTACAGGTTGAACTTGACTTTCGTGGCGATCAATACCGAACTGATCAGCTGGCTGCGACACTTGTGGGACTTCGACGAAAAGATCGGCGACCGGTTCGGATCCTTGGAGGTCCAACGCTGTAGACAGCGTTGGACTGACATCGGCCGCTTGTTGATCTAACGTAGGCGGTTGATCTAACGCCAACTGTTGATCCAAGGCAGGTGATTGGTGGGGCGAAGAGAGAGGAGTGCTTGGAAGTTGGTCAGCCAAACTGTTTTCTGGAGCCAAGAGTTTCTCTCGTTGGAGCCGGTTGAAAAGTCGCTCTTCGGGGGTGATTTCTTTTTCGTCAAACTCTTGGCTGAAAACTGGACCCGTGACTTCTTCGAGCCGCGCAGCTTCTAGGTCGAATCTGGGCTCAGAAGGCTGCAGGTCCATGACTGGGATCGTTGGAGTGATGGACAGCGAGGCGGGTTCGGCAGACGAATTCGATTGTTCAATAACGGCATCATCGTTGGTCATCGCGTTCGATTCTTCAGCCAATCGCGCTCCCAAGTTGCCCAATCCGGCAGCCGCAAGTCCGGCGGAGAGTCCTGCATATCCGGTAGGCCGAGAATCGGCTCGTGGAATCTCCGTTGGTGCCGCAGGTGAAACTTCCGAAGAATCTGCTAGGGTGTTCTCGGCCTCATGTTGGGTATCGCTGTGGAGGTGTTGGGCCTCATGATCGATGTTGGACTGGGGGATTTCAGCTTCTGTTTCGGAATTAAGTTTCGTGGCAAGTGCGCTCGCCGCAGCCTCCTCTTCGGCAGCCATCTTTTCAAAAAACGAGTCCATCTTGTTGACCCGGACAGGTGCTGAGGGTTCGCTCGATGGGGTGGGGGAGGACGAACGCATGGCCGAAGTAAATTCCGCATCGGGCGTTTCAACTTCAGATGCTTCTACCAGTTCTTCCAATTTGTGTTGAATGTTGGAAAGGTAGTCTTGTTGCCGCAACTGTCGAGCAATTGGAATGGGGTCTGCATCGTGGGTCGGCCCGCTGGTCGATGAAGGGCCGTTAGAGTCAAAGCTTTGGTTCGACATAATTGAATCAGCTACTAAGAAGTACTTTGAAAAGGTGCTTGTGTTCCTAGATAAACCAATGGCTGCAATGCATTCCAAAGCTCTATCTCAGAACGGCTACGATGAACGCCGATATAATTAGTCAAGCGAACCGGCGCCATTGATGATGGTCGCCAGAATACCCGTTTACCAGATGCGTCCTCGTTTCCGTTGCTATCGATCCAGCGTCGAACTTGATAGTTCAGTTTGAATTCAGCCAGTGATAGCAACGTCCTTAGTCACTTTCTTCGACTTTTAGAGGGGGGTTCAGTGCCGAAGGTGTGCGCGTTGAAAAAATCGGCAATACTGTCAAAGTAGTACCTAATAGGTTTGGCAGGCGTCTATTCAATTGGCTTTTTCCCTCGTTGATCGGGGATTTCCCCTCAATCTTCTAGCGAATTTCGCGGGATGGGCTTGGGGGTTCAACGTTTTTTCTAGGTAGGTGCCGACGAGAGGACTTTTATTGCCTCCGGCGCTAACCCCAAGCAGACGTTTTGCCGATCTTAGAAAATAGGCGAGTGCTGCTTGCCGGAAAAACTCCTCCATCCGCTCCATCTATTCAGGGCCGCAAAGATTATGGTTGTCCGCCGCAACGATCGCCGCCGTCGCTTGATGACCGACGAATTTGTTCCGACGATCGAACCCGGTCGATCTGCAGACACCGTTGACTCCCATCGCACCGCAGCAACCGACGGTGCGACGCGTCGCACTTACGCCTCAGGAGCCGACCGTCGCAATCAGCTTAGGACGACCGATCTGTTCCCAAAACGCACGTGGTTGATCGTAACGTTTGGCTTGCTGTTGATTTCCCTGATCGCGGGCATCAATGTGCTCGCATGGAACGCTCAATCATGGCGTTCGGTGATAGGCCCTGAGGGAGTAGCTGCCCTGCAATTGAGCGGTGCAGGCACTGTCGCTAGTTGGTTCACCTGTTTTCTGATGGTGTCGGTAGCTTTAGTCAGTCTGCAAATTTACGCAATGCGACGACATCGGTGTGACGACTACGTGGGCACCTATCGAATGTGGATGTGGTTTCCACCAATTTTCTTGATCGCAAGTATGGCATCGGTGGTGGATGTTAGCACGATCGTGCGAAACGTTTTCGATGCCACATTGGGTATGTCGCTACCGGCAGGTTCGCTTATTCCATTTGGTGTTGCGCTGGTGGTATTGGCTGTGTTGGCTGGAAGAGTATTGTACGAAGTGAAAGACTCACGGGCATCGGTCGCCGTGCTTGTGATAGCATGGTTGTCACTGGCTATCTCAATAACGATGCAAACCGAGTGGGCAGGCAATCGCATCGCAGCCTTTGATCGACAGTTCGTTTTGGGTAACAGTTACCTGTTTTCTGCGGTTGCACTTTTGGTGGGGCATCTCTTTTACACGCGTTTCGTCTATTTGCATGCTCATGGATTGATCGTTAGGAAGCAAGCAAAAGTCGCCAAAGCGAGTAAAGCAAGTATCGGCCAAGAAAAGTCCTCACGCTCCGGTCGTAAGTCTGTTGCGGAGCCCGTCAATGCGAAAGACGATGGCAAGACTGCACGAGCCGAAGCTGCTGCGTTGAAGAAAGCCGCAAGACAAACGGCCAAGCAGCAGGCGACAGCGAAAAGGGCTGCGGCGAAATCAACGGCTCAAGCGGCGTCAAGTAAAACAGCCAGCGGAGCTACTCCCCAAGCCGCTCCACAGCCTATCGTGCAGCCGAAGCCCGCTGCACAATCAAAGCCCGCTGCACAATCAAAGCCCGCTACGATGAACAGCTTTAAGTCTTTGATGGAGAAACGCAAGAGCGACCAACAGGCTGCGGTCAAGCAAGACGTTGACGAGCCCGGCACACCAGCGACCATCAAAATGAGTAAGGCTGAGCGGAGACGCGCCAGGAAAGCGGAACGCGCAGGTCGCAAGGCGGCCTAAGGTAACTTGGGCAACTGATTAAGCCGTTAATTTTTTAGGCGGAACGTCGCCATTGGGGTGTAGGTTGGCCCGCCTCTGTCGAAGTGGCTAGAGTTGACGATTACTTTGTCGACTGTGCAGAACCCGCTGTCGTGCTTTCGAAGGCGATGAACGTGCTCGAGTAAGGCGTCATTCCATTTCCCGCCTCGGCGCAGTTTGCCCAGCGTCACGTGCGGCAGATAAGCATTCTTTTCTTTGTTGAATCCCCAGTCTTGGATGACTTTGGTTAGTTCGCGGTTCATTGTGATCAGCTGCTCGCTGCCTTCGTCGACGCCCATCCAGATGGTGCGCGGGCGCTCGGCATCGGGAAAGCCACCGACCCCGCAAAGTGAAAGTTCAAAAGAAGAAAATTGAGTGATCGCCTTTTGGATTTCTTGGCAGAATTCTGCCGCCTCACGGTCTAGGACCTCGCCAACAAAGTTCACCGTGACCAGCAGGTTTTCTGCAGGGACCCAGTTGTAGCCGTCGCAGACTGCCGCCAGGCGATTGCTTACGCGTGCGATGTTGTTGGTAACGCGCTGGGATGCGGCAACGGAAATAAAAGTCTTGATCTTGGCCATGTCGAGAGTTTATCAAACGTTCCGCTTGCGGGAAGCGTGGAAAGCTCGATAATCTGACCCTTATCTATCTACCTAGCGAAAAGGAACCTAAACGTGGCAGACAAAAAATACGACGTCTTTGGTGTTGGCAACGCAATCGTCGATATCCTCGCGCAAGTCGAAGACTCTGTGATTGATGATTTGGGATTGAATAAGGGCGGCATGGCACTAATGTCGACTGATCAGCAAGGTGACATTCTGACTCGCGTTAACGACCCTTCGCTATCGTTTGCCTCGGGTGGCTCGGCGGCCAATACCATGGTAGCGATTGTGCAGAGTGGTGGGTCGGGCGTGTATTCAGGCAAGGTCGCCAACGATACAAACGGCGAGTTCTACCATAAGGATATGGAAGAAAGTGGGATCAATTTCTATATCCCGCCCACCGAGAGTTCTGGCGAAGCCACCGGGTCGTGTGTCGTGCTGACGACTCCCGATGCTGAAAGAACCATGTGTACGCACCTTGGGATTTCTACCCAACTGAAAAAAGAAGATCTCAATTTTGATCTGTTGGAACAGTCGAAGTGCAGCTACATCGAAGGCTATTTGTGGGATGCCGAAGATCCGCGTGCGGCGTGTGTGGCCACATTTGAAGAGTCGAAAAAACGAGGTGTCCGTACGGCGTTTACTTTCTCCGATCCGTTCTTGATAGACCGGTTTGGCGATCAATTCAAAGGCCTCGTCAACGACTACTGCGATATTGTGTTCTGCAATGCCGATGAAGCCCGAATGTTTTTGGGCGTCGACAGTATTGAAGCGTGTGCCGAAAAAATGGGAGAGATCTGCGAGCTGGTCTTCATCACCGATGGCGGTGACGGTTGCTATGTGATTGAAAATGGCAAGAGCGCTAAGGTCGGAGGATTTCCAGTCAAAGCAGTAGACACCGTGGGTGCTGGCGATTCGTTCGCCGGTGGTGTGCTTTACGGTTTGACCAACGGCTTGGACACACTGCAGTCTGCGAAATGGGGCAATTACTTTGCTTCGCAGGTGGTCGCGCGTTTCGGACCGCGTCTGTCAGAGTCTCTGGAACCCAAGAAAGCGGAAATCCTTGGGTAGATTCAGGGCCAAGGTAGGTGTGATGGTAGTTAGGGCACAGTGCTAGTTACACCACGGCGCCCGTTCCGTTTTGGAAACTGGGCGTCATTTTTTCCACTGCGATTTACTCCTGCCCTTCTAGAGCGACCATGGCTAGTTTGAGGGCGTTGTACTCGTCCTTGCAGCAAGGGCAGTTTTTCATGTGGTTTTGAATTAACAGCATTGTTTCGCACAACTCTGCCCCGGCCAGTTCAGTCTCAACGAACTGCGCAACATGCTCAAAGCAGCCATCGCAGGACATATCGTCCTCGGTAGAGCCGGCGACTAAGGCCAGCAATGTTGAAATTTGATCTTTGGAAAGCGGCATTGGAGAATTTCCTGTTAGGCAAAAATGCCTTCGATATCGGCCATGGAATAGTTCTTTGACTCGAAGCCTTTTTTCAGTCGAAGTTTGGCGTCGTGAAACAATTTATAAACCGCGTTTCGATTACTTTCGGTTCTAGACGCAATTTCTTCTACCGGCATACCTCCCAAAAGAGCTCTGACAACGGTTCTTTGCTTGTCAGTCAATTCACCTTCAATTAGTTCTGCTAGAGTTTTCAATAGGTCTTCCTTATCGATGCCGCGGCTGGGATCGGATTCCTCAGCCACTGCAATTTCGATTCGCATGTCGTCGTTATTAGTAATCGCATCAAGCGAAACGTCTTTGAAGTGTCTTTTTCGCAGTTGTGAAATACCCGATCTAATAGCAATCGAAATTGCCCAAGTGGTAAACTTGCTGCGACCTTCAAACGAGTCAATGTTCTTCAGGATCTTGATGATCGAGTCCTGACAAACATCCTCGCAAAAAGCCTCGTCTTGGCCACGTTTGAAAAACGCACCGCGCAGACCACGCAGAACCACCTCGCGTAATTCTGAGACTGCCTTTTCGCGCTGTTCGTCACCCGAAGGTCTTTTGAGGCTCTCAACCCAAAGTATCTGATCGGTAGTCATGCCAACATCCGTTCGATTACAAACTGAATCATCTAGTTTTCTGCCTTTCCAACTGTCAATGCAGACAGAGTTGTTACCGTCAGGAGAGCTGAAAAGCTACCCCCACGATACGCTTAAAGTCAAAAAGCCGTTCGCCGATTCAAACAATTGTGATCGAACTCACCAATCAGACGCTGAATCTGAGCGAATATTACTTCTAGCATATCATTTTTTTCTGTTCTTTGCAGGCTTCCCCTTTTTCGCGTCTGCCGAGCCGCGTTTGAGCTGCCGGGCGCGAAAAGGCACCAGTTATTACCGCTTTTTATCGGTTTAGCCACCCTTGGAAGCTGATTTTGCACTACTGAGGGAGATTAAATTACATAACTATTACAAGCACGAGACGTAATGCTGCACCAGTTTACACCGATATTTCATATACTTTCGCCTCTCTTGAAACGCGGAGCGGCGTCGCTCGTCTCGACATCGCAGGCATGGCCTGAAGTGTCGAGCATTCAAGAAGACGGTCTCACCGAAAATATTATCAATCCAACCTGTTGGCCTTCGACTGGCAAGCATCGGCAATAAGGAATCAGTATGGCTTCTGTTTTTGAAGAACCTCAAGTTAAGCACGACCAGCGGAAGCGAATTTCCGATGGTCACGCTCTCGATCAAACAGAAACTGTTGGCAAATTTGATCCGATAGCCTTGATGGATGTCGATCCGCGAGATGCTGACGACCACGACGATCACGAGGAAATGTCTACGGCCCGAAAAATTGTAATGCTTGGCATTGTGGTTTTTCCGTTGATGGGTCTGTTGGCCACTGTAATCACGACATGGCAGTACGGTTTCATGGGGTGGTTGTATCTTGGAATGCTCGTTGGCGGTTGGTACATGACCGGGCTTGGGATTACTGTTGGCTACCATCGGCAACTGACGCATCGTTCTTTCACAACTTACAACTGGATGCGATACTTCTGGGCTTCACTGGGGGCTCTGGCCGTTGAAGGTTCTCCAATTGACTGGTGCATGGTGCATCGCAAGCATCACCAATACAGCGACCACGAAGGCGATCCTCACTCACCTCACATGTCTGGAGATACTCCTTGGCAGCGTGTCGCGGGTTTCTTTCACTCGCACGTCGGCTGGTTGTTCCAGAGCAATTGGTCAAAAAGTGAGCGGGCTCGGTACATTCCTGATCTTGTTGAAGAGAAGTACTTGATGTGGGTCGATCGCCACTATGTTTGGTGGGTCGTGGCAAGTTTTGTGATTCCGATGGTCTTCGCTGGAGTCGTTACGATGTCCATTCAAGGAGCGTTGTTGGGATTACTGTGGGGTGGTTTGGCTCGGGTGGCTTTCACGCACCACATGACTTGGTCGATCAATTCGGTCTGTCACGTTTTCGGCAGTCGCGATTTCAAATCGTCAGATGATTCTCGCAACAACGTGATCTTCGGAATCTTCAGTCACGGCGAAGGCTGGCACAACAATCATCACGCCTTCCCTTCTTCGGCTCGTCACGGGCTGAAGTGGTGGCAGCTCGACTTAAGCTGGATGCTGATTCGCGGCATGCAGATGGTGGGTTTGGCTTGGGACGTGCGTTTGCCATCGGATCGAGCGATGGAAAAGAAAGCCGTCGTCGAACATTAGTGCGGCGTCCCGGCTAAGTAACGAGTTACGTAGTTCGACTCTCCGAGTCGATTTTTCACCCCTCGGAGAGGCATGCCACTTAGAGAAAGCAAAGATAAAACGGGCCAGCTCTATCAAGATCTGGCCCGTTTTTTTTCGCCTGTGCAAAGTGCCGTCCGCGTGTTGATGCTTACTCTGCCGGTTTCGGCTTGTAGCCGCTTTTGAGGGTAACCGTCCGGTTGAAGACTGGCTTGCCCGGGCTCGAATCCTTTGCGTCAACGCAAAAATAGCCTGTACGTTCGAACTGAAAGCTGTCACCGGCCTGCGCTTTGACTAATGAAGGTTCGACCTTCGCTTGTTTTACCTCCAATGACTTCGGATTAATCGTGTCCATCAAGTCCTCACCGTCGGGAACGTCGCCGGCCTTCTCCTGTTCAAACAACACGTCATACAGCCTGACTTCGGCATCGACGGCATGCTCGGCAGAGACCCAATGGATCGTTCCCTTGACCTTGCGGCCATCTGGCGCTTTACCGCCTGAGGTTTCAGGATCGTAGGTACAACGCAGCTCCACGATCTCGCCCGAATCGTCCTTGATCACCTCGTTGCACTTTAGGAAAAACGCGTTCTTTAATCGCACTTCCTTCCCCACGGTCAGCCGGAAGAACTTTTTCGGCGCGTCTTCCATAAAGTCTGCCCGTTCGATGTACAGCTCGCGGCCAAAAGGCATTTCTCGAATGCCTGCCTCATCATCTTCGGGGTTGTTCTTCGCCTGCCGCATTTCTGATTCGCCTTCCGGGTAGTTTTCAATGACCACTTTCAATGGGTCAATGATTACCATCGCGCGGTTGGCCGTTTTGTTCAAGCTGCCTCGTACGTACAGTTCCAGTAACGCTAGGTCTGTCATGCCATTGAATTTCGTGACTCCCGTGTGAGCGCAAAAATCACGCAGCGCGTCGGCAGGGTATCCGCGCCGCCGCATGCCACTGATCGTAGGCATGCGCGGATCGTCCCAGCCTGAGACGTGACCGCCCTCGACCAAGGCCAGCAATTTACGTTTGCTGGTCAGCGTATGAGTCACGTTCAATCGAGCGAATTCAATTTGCTGCGGGTGGTGAATCCCCAATGCCTCCACATACCAATCGTAAAGCGGGCGATGGTTCTCAAATTCCAGTGTGCAAATGGAATGAGTGATTCCCTCAAGCGAGTCGCTTTGACCGTGCGTCCAATCGTAGGTTGGATAGATGCACCATTTGTCGCCGGTGCGATGGTGGTGCTGATGCCGAATGCGGTACATAGCCGGATCGCGAAGATTCATGTTGGAAGAATTCATGTCGATCTTCGCGCGAAGCGATTTTTCACCGTCCTTGAACTCACCGGCCTTCATCCGCGCGAACAAATCCAGATTCTCTTCGACACTGCGATCGCGATTGGGGCTGTCCTTACCTTCTTTATTCCAGCCGCCACGGTACTCGCTCACTTCGTCGGCTGACAGATCGCAAACGTATGCCTTACCGTCCTTGATCAATTTGACGGCCCAATCGTACAACTGGTCAAAGTAGTCCGAGGCATAAAAGAGGTTGTCGCCCCAATCAAAACCAAGCCACCGTACGTCTTCCATGATCGATTCGACGTATTCGGTGTCTTCTTTCTCTGGGTTGGTATCATCGAAACGCAGATGACATGTGCCGCCGACCTCTTTTGCAATACCAAAATTCAAGCAGATCGATTTCGCGTGGCCAATGTGCAAGTAGCCATTGGGCTCAGGCGGAAAACGGGTGACGACCTTGCCGCCGTTTTTTTTGCTGGCAATGTCGTCGGCCACAATTTGACGGATAAAGTCAAGGCGTTCGGGTTCAGTGTTGTCAGATTCAGGAGCGTTCATTTCGATACCAGATTTGTCCGGCTAAAGTTGGGCGGTCGTTAAAGGCTTCTTCGGGTAGCAAGGCGGAATTAACCGTCGGCACCGTCGCAAAGTTGAGGAGATTTTACCGCAAAGCGTCGAGCCCCCAACCCCTACTTGCCCAAGCGAATGCTATTGCGTGTACTGTGATAATCAGTTGATAGCTCCGATTGACAGATTGCCTCGCGAAGAAAAGACTGTTGCCACCTGAATCAAGAACCTAGAGAACTCAATTATTATGCTCCGCACAACTCAGACGCTTCGCGCAACGCTTTTTGTAATCTGCGCGATCACATTGCTTGCCTTCATCCAATGGTTGCCAGCAGTTGAAAGAAATGCCGTCGCCACCACAGATTCTGCGTCAAAAATATCCCCCGTCGCTTTTACGACAAATGACAGCGATGAAGATCGTGTGGTAATTGACGGAGATCTAAACGTGATCGACTGGAAGTCACTGGTCGGGCAAAAAGTGACCGTCCCGGGGGACTTGGTTGTCGTTGATACCCACGATTTGGCTCGCCGAGGGCAAGTCGTCGTCGCGCGGGAGCGACTCTATGTCCCCACAACCCAAATCGATCCCAACGATGCCGATCCCAATGAAACTTCTTTTGAGGGTGGCAGTAATGTAGCGAAAGTAGTTGGATCGCAAAAATACAACGAAAAGGCCACCATCATTCTTGATGATGGATCGCCTAGAGAGAACATCTTCCCGCCGGGGTTGTTTCCTGATCTGGGCAAGGCTTACCCCACGGTGCGAGTCGGGTCTGTGATCAAAGGAGTTTCGGGAAAATTGGTAAAGGCCGGACGGAATCTTTTGCTCGTGCCAGATAAACCGCTTCAATGGACGCCGGCTGAACGCCCAGAGCGACCGGATGTTGGCGAGGCAGACGTGACGGTCGCCAGTCTTAATGTGCTGAACTATTTTACGACAATTGATGATGGCAAGAACGACGCACGCGGCGCAGATTCACAATCTGAGTTGGATCGGCAGGAGGCAAAACTGGTTTCCGCAATTATTGGATTGAAGGCCGATGTTATCGCTCTGATGGAAATCGAAAACAACCTCGACGCCGAACGGCGACTTGTCGCGGCGCTCAACAAGAGACACGGCAAGGAAGTTTTTCGCGGTTGTGGTCTTCCCGAAGGATTTGAGAACTCGCCCGGCGGCCGAGACGCCATACGCGTCGGCATCATCTACCGAGCCGACCGTGTCAGCCCGGTGGGCGAGGTTGCGATGATCAAAGATAACGCATTTGGAAATGCGCGAACGCCAATCGTGCAGAGCTTTAACTCTAACAAGTTAGACAACCCATTCACTGTCGTGGTGAATCACTTCAAATCCAAGGGCGGCGCGAGCCGAGCCGACGTAGCTAACAAGAACAAGGGCGATGGTCAAGGTGCCTACAACGCCTCGAGACGTACGCAGTCTTTGGCGATCTGCAAATACATTGACCAATTAGCACAAGCAAATCCCAATCCACGCGTCCTTGTGGTGGGAGATCTCAACGCTTACGAGCAAGAGGATCCCATCGATGCAATGCGAGCCAAGGGGCTGGTGAATCTGCACGAGAGATTTGCAAAAGCGGATACTCCAAGTAATGACGTACCCGATTACTCATTTATCTATCGTGGGCAAAGCGGCAGCCTCGATCACGCTATGGCGACCGATTCGCTGGCCTCTGACGTAACGGGCGTTGCAATTTGGCACATCAACGCCGACGAACCAAGGTTTCTGGACTACAACGAGGAATATAACCCCAAGTCGCTGTATGAAGCCAACCCGTTTCGAAGCTCCGACCACGATCCTGTCGTTATTGGAATTGGGAATTAGGCGGCTGGCGGTTAAGCGTCATTGGTTGCGCAACCTAGACCGCAGTCGATCCAGTTTTCTCATCGGCCAGTTTTTGCAAAGCCAATGTGATTCGGTTGACGACTTTTTCGCGTCCGAGAATTGCGAGAGTGTCGAACATTCCAAATCCGGCCGCTTTGCCCGTCACGCTGACTCGCAACGCATGGATGATGTCGCCGATCTTGATCCCTTGCGTCTCGCAAAAATCTTTGATGACCGTTTCCAAATCTGACGCTGTGTACTCGGGAGCCTCGGCAAGAACTTTCTTCAATTCGCCGATCAGGAAACCGGCATTCTCTGGTTTCACCATGCGTTTCTGCCAAGCTTTGTCGTTGTACTCGAGCGTTTCGTCTTCCTTCCAAAAGTCGTCGAAATTCAGGATGTCACCGGCCATCGCGATTCGGTCGCCGGCCGCTTCGATGATTTGTTTAAGCATCGCGACCTGATCGCATTCGATTGGCGTTTGGATTACGCTGGCCTTTTCCAGAAATCGAGCGCACCGCGGCGTCTTCTTTTTGAGTGGCACGTCATTCATATAGCGACCTTGAAATGCGACCAGTTTTTGCGGATCAAAACTGGCGGCAGATTTCACCACACGCTCGAGTGAGAAATGTTCTAGCATCGACTCGCGCGAGAACTCTTCTGTTTTGTCGTCCAGCGACCATCCCAACAGCAACAAGTAATTGACGACCGCGTCGGGATTGAAGCCTGTTTTCTCATAGAAGTCTACCAGCACCGGATTAAACGTTGCTGGATCGATCTCTAAACCAATACGCTCGGCGATTTCGGCTCCTGATTGGTACAGCCGCTTGAAGTCTTTGTTGTTCAAGTACTCCGCGATCTTACGCTTGCTCAGTTTCTTTTTGCTGCCCGGTTCAGCGACGTAAGGGATGTGAGCATAGATCGGCAGTTCGTAGCCGAGGCCCTGCGCGATAAAGATTTGTCGAGGCGTATTGGAAAGGTGTTCGATGCCGCGTACGACGTGCGTGATCCCAAAATCGGCGTCGTCGACAACGTTGGCCAAGTGATAAAGGCAGGTGCCGTCGGCGCGTTGGATGGCGTGGTCGGCTTCAGTGCCCCATTGGATGGAAACGTCGCCAACGATTTTGTCTTCGAATTCGCATTTGCCCTCGCGCGGCATTTTCAGTCGCACGACGAATGAGCGTCCCTCGGCTTCAAACGCTTTGGCCTGCTGGTCAGTTTCGGCCATCCAAGTTCGGCTGTAGACAAATTCTTGTTTCGCTTTTTCAGCCGCCTCACGCTCGGCGGTCATCTCAGCCGTTGTGGCGTAGTCGCGATAGGCCAGCCCTTTGTCCAGCAACACTTTTGCTGCATCCTGATATTTCTCCAACCGCGCAGATTGGAAATACGGCTCATGTGGACCGCCGACTTCAGGTCCTTCGTCCCAATCGATTCCCAACCAGCGGAATCCGTCAAGGATCGGTTGAAGCGCTTCTTCTTGATTGCGTTGAGCATCAGTATCGTCGATGCGAAGGATGAATTGACCGCCAGCCTGTTTCGCCAGTAGCCAATTAAACAGCGCCGTACGGACGCCTCCAATGTGAAGGTATCCAGTGGGCGAGGGAGCAAATCGGGTGCGGACAGTCATCAAAGTGATCTAAAAAAGGTTTTTGAAATTGACTTGGAAATTAACAGTGTAAAAGAAGATTCGATTGTTCGTGAGAAGCTGGGGTGGTAAACCGAGTCTTTTTGAAGTTTTCCTAGATTTTATTTTGGCTGTGACCTTAGGTGTCACGTGCGGAGCCAATACTGAATTTTGAAGGCACTTGAAAACCCGTTTCAACAGTCGTATCGTAAAGATTAGTCACGGGTGCAGATTGTGAGAATCAACATCGAATCCCATTCGTCGAGGCTAAAGATGACAGCGACCAAAACCATCCCATCTAACGGTAAAACACAGCTTGACGCGATTACAGCAGACGCCAGTAAAGTAAAATCATCCCCGGAATCCAAGAAGGCGAAAACGACCATGGCCAAAACAAAAGCAGCCAGCAAGAAATCTGAATCGAAAAAGAATAAGAAGGAAATCGCTCCCGTCGACAAACTGATGGCCGACAACACCGATTTGAAAACGGCTGTCCAGCAGATCGAAGCCCAATTCGGGCAAGGCTCGATTATGGCGTTGGGCAATGATTCGAAACAAGAGATTCGCGGTATCCCCACCGGCAGTCTGTCATTGGACATGGCGCTCGGTGGAGCAGGTCTTCCTTGCGGACGCATCATTGAGATCTATGGCCCTGAATCTTCGGGTAAGACAACACTCGCCTTGCATGTCGTTGCGGAAGCTCAAAAAAATGGCGGCATCGCTGCCATCGTTGACGCTGAACACGCCTTCGATCCAACATGGGCCAAGAAATTGGGCGTCTCGCTGGACACGCTTTTGGTCAGTCAGCCCAGCAGTGGTGAAGAAGCGATGCAGATCGTTGAGATGCTGGTTAAGTCGAACTCCGTTGATGTGATCATCGTTGACTCGGTCGCCGCGCTGGTGCCTCAAAAGGAACTCGACGGCGAAATCGGTGACTCGCATGTTGGCTTGCAGGCACGGCTGATGAGTCAAACCATGCGGAAGCTAACCGGTGCGATTGCCAAAAGTAAAACTTGTACGATCTTTATTAACCAGATTCGTGAAAAGATCGGTGTGATGTTCGGCAGTCCCGAAACGACTCCCGGTGGACGCGCCCTTAAGTTTTACTCTTCGGTCCGAATCGACATCCGTCGCATCGGCGCGCTCAAAGAGGGCGAAATTCAAGTTGGTCAGCGCGTTAAAGCAAAGATCGTCAAAAACAAGGTCGCACCTCCGTTCCGTATTGCTGAATTCGATATGATGCACGACCACGGGATTAGCTACGAGGGTGATATTCTGGACTTGGGTAAAGTTCACAAGATCGTGCAGCAAAGTGGATCGTGGTTTAAGTATGACGGTGTTCACCTTGGCCAAGGAAAAGAAAAGGCGCGAAACTACCTCAAAGAGAATCCAGAAACTTGTGAAGAGATTCGCGTCAAGATCATGGAGGCCGGTGGGTATCTGGAGCCTGATGAGATTGAAGCCGCAAATAAAGAAGCGGAAGAAACAGCAGCCGATTCTTAATCTGATTTGCTGCCAATTATATAAGGCGTCTCACTTGAGAATCGTCTACTAAAAGCACACCCGATCGGTTAACGCTGGTCGGGTTTTTCTTTTGTCATAACTATGGTTCAATATGGCTGTAGATATCGAAAACTATCGGCGTTCTCGCGCCCAGCCAAACAAATGAAAACCGACGAAATCCGCCAAAAGTACCTCGACTTTTTTGCCACCAAAGGTCACACCGTTTGTCCCAGTGACGTGTTGGTGCCCAAATGGGATCCGACCGTGCTGTTTACTCCTGCCGGAATGAATCCTTTCAAGGATCATTTTTTGGGTAATGTCGAATTGGAGTTTACTCGGGCGACCAGTTCGCAGAAATGTCTGCGGACCGGCGATATCGAAAACGTGGGCCGCACAGCGTATCACCACACGTTCTTCGAGATGCTGGGGAACTTTAGTTTCGGTGATTACTTTAAACGCGAAGCGATTCATTGGGCGTGGGAGTTTTTGACCGATAAACAATGGCTGAACATTCCCAAGGAGAGACTGTCCGTCACCGTTTATCTGGATGATGATGAAGCGTCCGACATTTGGGAGAAAGAAGTTGGTTTGCCTTTGGACCGAATCCAAAGATTGGGCGAGCACGATAATTTCTGGCCTGCTGGTGCACCGAGCGATGGCCCCGATGGTGTCTGCGGCCCTTGCAGTGAGATCTTTTATCATCCCGATTCCGGCGGCGAATGCGAAATCTGGAATCTCGTATTTACTCAATTCAATCGCAGTGGCGATCCACCGAACAATCTCTCTCCCCTGCCCCACCAAAACATCGACACCGGAATGGGGCTCGAGCGTGTGGCGGCGGTCTTGCAGGGCGTGGAAACCAATTTTCATATCGACTCGCTGATCCCGATCGTTCGGGCTTCGTCGGAGGTCTGCAAGACAAAGTACGCTCCCGATTCTGAGGACGGTCGTCGATTGCGCAGGATCACCGATCACGTTCGCGCCTGCACGATGGCGATTCACGAAAATGTTTTGCCGGACGCCGAAAAAGAAAACTACACCGTTCGCCGGTTGTTGCGTCGCGCCGTATTCCAAGGCCGACAGATGGGAATGGAAGAGCCGTTCCTTTACAAAATTGTGCCGGCGGTCGTTGAAGCCATGTCGGTGCCCTACCCTGACCTAGCAAAAACAGCGGGTAACGTTGCAAAAGTGATCCAGCAGGAAGAGCAAACGTTCTTTAAGGTGATCGAACGTGGAATGAAACACGTCGATAAATTTATTGAAGAAACAAAAGCCTCGGGTGAGAAGCAGCTGGATGCCGAAAAGGTCGCTCACTTCTATCAGACCTACGGTGTGCCTCCGGAATTGACCACATCCGTTGCTGCCGAATTTGGTATGGAGATGGACTGGGACAAGTACCAAGCTTGGATGGATGAGCATGGCCAAAAGAGCGGTGCAGGAACGGTTGCCGTGATGGGCAACGATGGCCCCATCGACATGCTTAAACAAGAAATCAAATCCACACCATTTGTTGGATACGATTCGACATCTGCGTCTGCGGCGGTCAAAGGCTGCGGAACGACCGAAGAGCGTATGTCCAGTTTGGCGAGCGATTCATCTGCTGGCGAAGTTCAACAGTTCATTGTGCTCGATCAAACTCCGTTTTATGCAAAATCGGGTGGCCAAGAAAGCGATGCCGGAAAGATCGTTGGCCCCAACGGTGAATTTGCGATCGAAGAATTGATCAAGACCGGCGACATGATCGTCCATCTTGGAAAAGTGACATCGGGAACCATTGCTGAAGGCGATGCTGTTGAAGCGATCGTCGATGACACGCGCCGAACCGGACTCTGTCGCGCTCATTCGGCAACTCACATTTTGCACCATGCATTGCAAAACCATGTTGGCTCGCATGCACAACAACGTGGTTCGCGCGTCGAAGACGATGAACTTCGTTTTGATTTTGCCAACGATGCTGCAGTAAGTGCTGAAAAACTTGCCTTGATTGAGCAGCAGTCAAACGACAATGTGGCTCTTGGAAGTGAAGTTCGTGCCGACACCGTTTCGTTGGACGACGCCAAATCGGCTGGAGCGATGATGCTCTTCGGAGAGAAATATCCTGATCCAGTGCGGATGGTTTCTATCGGCGATTACAGCAAAGAATTGTGTGGGGGAACGCACGTGGCCAACACGGCGACCATTGAGGTGATTGAAATCGTCTCAGAGGAATCCGTCAGCGCCGGGGTTCGCCGGATCGTCGCCTATACGGGGGCCAAAGCAAAAGGCAACCAACGACAGTTAACCAATAGCGCCGAGAAACTTGCCCAAAAGTTGGGTGTGACCGTTAGCGCATTGCCGCGGGCTGCCACCACGCTTGCTAAATCGATTAAGGGCTTAAAGAAACAGCTGTCCACCGGCGTCGAATTCAAACCAGATCCCACGCCCGCCGAATCTGCAAGTGCCGAACCATCAGACTATTTCGGCGTAAGAGAGGTAATGCGAAAGGTGGCCGAGGCGCTCAGCACGACCGTCAATGACGCGGCAGGCCGCATTGAGACAATGCTCACCGACAAGGAAAACTTGCTGAAGCAGATTGAAGAAACCAAAGGTGTAGCCTCTGTTTCGGCGGACGACTTGATCCAAGACGCCCAAAAGTGTGGTGATACTTTGCTGGTCATCAAACAGATTGACGGTGCGAATTCGGATTTGTTAAAGCGTCTGGTCGATCAAATTCGCAAGAAAGCCAGTCCCGCAGCGATTGTGCTTGGAGCCGGCGGCAGCGATGGTAAAGTTCTGCTGGTCGTGGGCGTGTCGCGTGATCTGGTCGCAGGTGGGATCAAAGCGGGAGACATCGTCAAGGAAATCGCACCTATTGTCGGCGGCGGTGGCGGCGGGAAACCCGATCTTGCACAAGCGGGCGGTAAATTGCCGGACAAACTTCCCGAAGCCCTCGAAAAAGCAAAATTAATCGTAGAACAGAAACTCTCGACTTAGATTCGGGGTTAAAACAATTGTCACTTCCGACGCTACCGAAACGATTCAGAACCAAAACCAAACGCTAATCAAGGACAAACGATGAGAACTATTTTATTTTCTGCTCTGATGTTGATCGGTTTGATCGCAGCACCAACGGTTTGTGCTCAATCCAATCAACTTGAAGAAAGCCAAAAGGCGGTCCTCGTCTTTGATTTTCGTTTCGACAAACTTAAGTCCAGCGAAGCCGCCCAAGCGCTGAAGATCGCTGACAAGATCAAGGATGCTCGACCTCCATCAGGAGACATGCCTAATCCTGACAAGATCGTTCGTGTCTTCGGCGCTGTAAGTGCCCCAGAGAATATTGATGAAATCCAAGGCTACGAGGGTGAAGGACCGCTGCCAGTTGAATTTTTTGCAAGATTCGAAATGGAAGATGCCGCAGCTTTAAACGAGGCCATGGAAACGATTATTGAAAAATCAGACCCCGTTGAGATGGGCGGTAAGACTTACTATCGACCCAACGAAGAGAAGGCTCCCGAGAACATGATGGCTACTAAGGCCAACGATACGACCATGGAGTTTGGTACGACCGCATATATCACACGCGCCGATCGCAAAGTGTTCTCTGACGGACTAACGGCCGCTTGGCAAAAATCTCCCAAAGAAGACGCCGTAAAGTTGGCGATCGACCTAGAAGGTGCGTCGAGCTTGATCGACGTGGCCGTTGCGCAGGGTAAGGAAGCTGCGCCGTCGAACTTTGCTCCCTTCATTGATCTGCTCAGTGCCGCATCGGACCTGCGGATCAGTATGGATTTCGAGGGCGACAATCTGTTGACTATCGGTACTACCGGAAAATCTGATTCTGATGCCGAAGACCTCGAAGGTGGGCTAAATACGTTGGTCGGATTTGCTCAGATGTTTGGAACTCAAGGTGTTCAGGCATTGAAGCAACAGTCCGAAGAACTGGGGACGATGGCTGAAGGCATGCTGAAGTCGTTGGAAGCTGTTCGTGATGGTAAGGATGTCAAACTAGCGATTCCTCGTCCTGAAGGTTTCGCAGAGGCTCTCGAAGATCTGGATCAATAATCCGTCCCGAAACCGGATTTTTGACTTGGTAGAGACGTGAAATACCGTTGTAAATCCAAGTTTGAGCGGTTTTACAAGTGCTTTTGAAAATTGGAGAAAACTCAGAAAAACGTCTGCATCAGCTGATTTTGTGACCTATGTTTCAGATGCGAAGCCGATGCGGCTACTGCAAACATTGTCTTTTCATGATGCGGAGAATTTTTATGAGTCACGATCCTGTTTTCAGCTATTTGCAAGTTCTCGATTCAATTATCGAGATGCGGCAACTGATCGCCGCTGAGGTGGATGGAAGCTGGACGGGAGAAACTGAACAAGATTTTCCGGTTTGGGAAACACCGGCGGATCGTTGGTTTGAGGATTGCGAGTTTGACCCACGAGCTGTGTCAGAAGATTAGTCTCCAGTTACAAACGACGAACGAGCACGCAGTCGGCCTTTAATGAGAGAAGGCCGGCTGCGTTTTTTTGTGCCTTGGCCACCATGCCAGCTGACCGTTCAAATTGGAAATGAGCCAGTCCACCGCTTGAAGTGATTGGGGTGTCGAAGGAAAATGAAAGTTTAGGTCACGCTTCCTTGGAGTCGGCTCAGTTGGACTACATCAAACTTGCAGGGGGGACGGTCTACGATCCGACCAACGCAGTCGATGGGCAGCGCAAAGACCTCTGGGTCGCTGCGGGCCAAGTGGTTGAAGCACCCGAGATAACTTCCGCTGACAGCGTGCGGACGATCGATGCTCTCGGAATGGTCGTGATGCCCGGCGGCGTCGATATGCACTGTCATATTGCCGGCCCCAAGGTGAATGCGGGGCGCAAAATGCAACCGCAGCAATACCGCGGACAGGAAGTCAAAAAACGTCAGGTGGACCGAAACGTGTTTCACAGCGGCGCGACGGGGAGCGTCCCCACGATCTTTACCACTGGCTACAAATACATCGGGTTGGGTTACACCACTTGTTTCGACGCCGCAATTTCGCCGATGGCGGCGCGGCATGTCCACCACGAGTTTAATCACATTCCAAACGTGGATACAGGTTTCTACGCACTGATTGGAAACAATCATTTTGCTATGCAGGCGATTGCGGAGAACGATCCGGCGAAATTGGATTCATTTCTTGCGTGGTTGTTGCATAAGGTCGGTGCCTACGCACCCAAGATCGTTAATCCCGGCGGTGTGGAACTGTGGAAGCAAAAGCGGTCAGGAAATGTGTCGGATCTCGATCAAACGATCGATGGTTTTGATGTGACACCACGAAAGATCATCGAACAAATCACACTCAGTTCCAACCGGTTGCGGCTGCCTCATCCGGTACACATTCATGGCAATAATCTGGGCGTGCCCGGGAACTGGACCACGACGCTAGAGACGATGAAGACGCTTGGTCAGCAGAAAGCTCACATGACCCACATTCAATTTCACAGCTACGGCGGTGCAGGAGTTGAGGAAGAGTCGTTGTGTTCGAAGGTAACGCCACTGGCCGATTATGTGAACGCTCATCCCAATATTACTGTCGATGTTGGTCAAGTGATGTTTGGTCCTACTACCAGTATGACGGGCGACGGTCCGCTGGGATATTTTTTGCAACAGATTAACGGTTCAAAATGGTACAGCTCGGATACCGAGCTTGAATCGGGCTGCGGTGTTTCCCCGATCCATTATAAGGACAAGAATTTCGTTCATGCACTTCAATGGGCGATCGGTCTTGAGTGGTATTTGATGGTGAACGATCCGTGGCAGGTTGTGATGAGTACCGACCATCCTAACGGCGGCAGTTTCATGGCGTATCCGCAGATTATTCGTTTGTTGATGGATCGTCAGTACCGGAAAGAAAAACTGGCGACCGTCAATCAAAGGATCTTGGATCACACATCACTGGCAGATTTAGATCGTGAGTATTCTCTCAACGAGATCGCCATCATCACGCGCAGCGGACCTGCCAAAATTCTTGGGCTAACGACAAAAGGCCACCTTGGTCCCGGTGCCGATGCCGACATTACCATCTACACGCCCGATGAGAACTACGAGAGGATGTTCTCGGTGCCGCGGTATGTTTTGAAGGGTGGAGAGCTAGTGGTCGAAGATTATGAGCTCCGCCATGTCGTTACCGGCAAGACGCTTTCTCTCGCGTCACGGACACCAGACCTAGAGCGTGTTGGCCAGATGGAGGCTTGGTTGGAAGAGAACTACTCCATAAAGCCAGCCCACTATGGCATCGGCGAGTCAGAATTTGATCGTGTGAATCGTGTGTGATTCAGCCCGGCTTGGCAGCCATTGTCAATGGTGTTCAGCTGGATCAAACTGAAGATACTTCTTGAGCCACGACACGCCGATGTAAAATGGGATCGTGTCTACTAAAGCGATTAGCACTTTCACCAAATAGCCCGTGCCGATAAACACGCTTAACTCAATCCAGTCGGCAATGCCCTCTTTCAGCGGAAGTCCATTCTTGACGAACAGGTACGTGATCAAAATCACAGCTGTGGTGTCGACCAGTTGACTGATGAGCGTTGAACCGTTGTTTCGCAGCCATAGGTGTTTTCCAGATGTAACTCTTTTCCAGAAATGGAACAGATACACATCGCACAGCTGAGCCGCGAGGTAGGCGACCATCGACGCGCCGACGGCACCAAAGGCCATCGTCCGAATAGCGAAAAATGGTGGAGTGTTCCCGTCCGCGTCGACGGGCTGGCCGTCAATAAACTGTTCGAAACCGGGCAGCACTCCGCCCAGCCACAGAATGAACACGACCCAGATGTTCAGCATCAGACCAACCATCACCACCCAATTGGCGCGACGGCGTCCGTAGAACTCGCTAATAAAATCCGTGCACAAAAACGTGATCGGATACGGCAGCACACCGACGGCGATCGCAAACGTCAGTGGAAACGCATTGCCATCAATGGTCATCCAATCCAGCGTGTAGAGGTGAATGAAACGACTGATGCCCAGAATATTCAACATCGTCATCGAGCCGAGGAATAGGCCAGCCAAGACCAAGAACACGCGCTCTCGCCGGGCGTGAATCTCAGAGGCTTCGATAGGATGAAGTTCGTTTTCAATCATAGAGTTATTGTACTGAAAAAAATGTCTGCTCTACAAAGCGGGGTGATTTCTCAGTGACGAATCAACTTGACACGCGCGATGGCTCAGCCTTGGCGATCTTCTCTTGCTCGCGCCCAACGGAAATCGCGACAAGCAGCCAAATCGCCGTGATGGGCAACATCAACCACGGAACTAGTGACGCTGCAGAGGTGAACTTGCCAATGGCTGCAAACAGTCCGCTGGATGCGGCGTCAGAGCCTCGCAAGACTACCGTATCGATCACGTTCTTGGCTTTGTACTTTTCGTCAGGTTTTACCACTGTGAACAAAACTTCTTTGGCTGGGACCGTAATGCCATAGGTTCCGATGCGCGTTACCACATCAACCAGTCCCAAGGCGAACAGCGAGGCGGTGAACCCAAGCATTGCGAAGCAACACGCAAAAACGATTGGCATCATAGAAAGGACCATCCCAAGTCCCAAGCGTTTCATGAATGGACCGATTAAAAGAAACTGGACGAACAAGGTGCCCACTTGCGTGTACAAATTCAGGCTGCCAAAGAATGCAGTACGTTCATCGCGGTTGGGAATGGCGATTTTTGCTGAATCGGTCAGCTGCATGTACACCATCGTTCCGCAAAAACTGACCAGCGCGATGTAAAACGCAATGGAGCGCAAATACGAAGACTTCGAGATGTCGATTACGCCTGACCAGATCCCTGGTTTTTTGGGTGGTTCATTTTCTGGCTGATTAACCAGCAGATCATTTAGTTCGATGCCGTTGGCGGATTGATCTTTCACTCGCCGCAACAGCGTTGCTGCGACCAATCCCAATTCCAGTAGGACCGCAGCAATTATCAGCAATAGCCCCAAACCCAAAGACGCCGACAACCACTTGGCGACAGACGATCCTACGATGCCTCCAAGTGTCGCTCCAGCTGCGATAGGACCAAACAGCCTTTCACCTTGCGCCTTGGAGAACAGATCGGCCATCACGCTCCAAAAGACAGAGGTGGCAAACAGGATGAAAACCGATAGCCAGACGAAAAAGATCCTGGCTTGCCAGACAGCATGGGCTTCAGGGCCCAGGAAAATCCACACGGTAAATGCGATAAGCTGGACAACAAAGAAGTGAAAGACGACGTGGGCCAACCAGCGGCGGGGGACGGCCGAGGAAACCCAACCAAAAACAGGCACCGCAGCCAGCATCACGAAGAAGACCGCCAAAAACAGAGTCGGCTTCTCTTCCCTTGGGAGATCGGACACGAGCGACTCGCGGATCGGCCGTAAAATTTGGTAGCCGGCCATAAGTAAGAAGAACCAACCGAACGCTAGGGCAACCCATGATCGTTCTTCTTTTTCGATGCTCACCTTTGGAATCATATTGAACCCCCAAGCGACATCAAAAAGAAGAACCAGCAGAAGGCGAGGATCACGCCTTTCCGCTCGTCGCGTTGGATGTCGATAAACTTTGAGATGAAGCGCATAAAGTTCGCTCGTTCGGTTTTCATTCAACCGAATCAGTTCCCCATTCGGATGAAATCCGAAACTACGTAATTGACCGGGCACGAAAAAAGCTCAGGCGGTTGACCTGAGCTCTTAGTTTCACATTGTCGCCGGGCACCTACTTGGAGGGCAGCGCAAACGGTTTATTTTGAACAGCCTTGCGAACGGCACCGCTGCGGATGCATTGTGTGCAGACTCGCATGGTCTTGGTGCCACCACCGGCAGTCGCCGTGCGGATCTTTTGCAGGTTGGGGCGGAATTGACGGCGAGTTTTACCAGTGATCTTGGTACCGACGCCACCCAAATATTTCGCTTTACCGCGAGTTTCGATTTTGTGACCCATCTGAGGGCCTTTTCCGCATACTTGACAGACGCGCGCCATATCTTCAATTCCGTGCTGTATTTTAGTGATCTAAAGCGAGGCATTATAGCGACTGTCTATCGTCTGGCAACGGCATAAAATGCAGGTTTTCCCCACAGAAGCGGGAAGATTCCTGCTCTCGCGGATTGACGTGGTAGGACTCAATGGTCGTTTTAGGTTGAGAAAAGGCATGCTGCTCTGCTCGGTTGGCCAGGCAAACCTGCATGATTTCACGGAGCAACGACATCCTTTGGTTAAGCGACTTGCTTTCTCATCAGGGACTGGCACACTTTGTCAGCCTGATGAAATGACAGCAGGCGCTTTCGCATTTGTGCGTCCTTCCGGTAGGCAGCCATGATCATCAGCTGGAAATTCATCTCCATTAGATTCGTTGCCGGCGTGTCGGTCTGAGTCGCAATTGACGTGAGTTTCTCCGACGCTATCGCTGCGCGTTTGGCTGATTTAGGTTCTGCGGCTGATCCGACCAGCCTTCCACCCCGCAGTATCAACCACAGCTTTCGCCGGCCAAAGCTGTCGATCGGCAGTACTCCATTAAGTTTTTCGGTGGCGTCGGCGAGCGCTGTCAGTCGCAACACCAACCATGAAAGTTGCTTGAGCTGGTCTCTCAAAATCGCGGCGCGTTCATATTGCAGGTTTGCTCCAGCAGTTTTCATCCGATCCGATAGTCGATCAAGCACGCTGATATCTTCTAGGTTCAGGAACCGCATTAGCGCGTCCACATTGCCGTGGTAATTGCCCTTGCTGCACAAACTGGCACAGGGGCCAGGGCACGTGCCAAGCTCATACCGAATACACTTGGCCGAATCGGTCGCTCCGAATAGCTGACTTTGATCGTTGTATTGAAAACGAGTGCGGTCCGAACAGTCGCGCAGATGAAAGACCTGATTAAGGCACTCAACGGCAGCACGCAGTCGGCCGGTCCCGGCGATCGGCCCAACAAGAAAGTCCAGCTTCTTCGTCATCCGCCGCGCAAAACTGGCTTTGGGGGCGCTACCGCCTGAGATGCCGACGTAGGCTGGCTGCCGACGCGTCGGCTGACCTTGTTTGTTGAAATCTGGTCGCCAGCGGTAAATTAACTCTTGTTCTCGGATCAGCGCCAGTAACTCATGTGAAACAGGCTCCCAGACGATGCGGTGGCTGTGTCTTTGAATGCGGCCCATCTTCGGGTCTGAAGGAGTTTTGGCGAAATAGGATAGCAACCTTTTGCGGAGTGACTTGGACTTGCCGACGTAGCACAGCCGGTCGTTTCGATCGAGCCAGCCGTAGACGCCGGGGGTCAGCGGGCAGTGATCGTGCAGCATCGCGCGAGCTTCCATGCGATCGCTGGGGATGGATTGACCGCTGGTGGACTGACGAGCGACCTTGGCAAGTATCGATGAGCCAAACCCTTCGAATTGGTCGGGTTTCTGTCTGATTAAAGTTTTCATAAAGCTTCCCTGCCCGGAGACCCATCGTACACATTCCCGTACCCGTTCATTGAAACAAGAACCTGTTTTGAACACAAGTTGGCGGCGGGCTCCGA
>CALHPU010000045.1 GCA_938036435.1 uncultured Pirellulaceae bacterium
GCTTGGTACTCGGCAAGGCCGAGTTGATCGTAGGTCTGTGCCGTTTGGGCGTTCCGCGCTTCGGCGCGTTGCCAAAACTCTCGCGCATCGGGACCGGGGAACAACGCTCGATCCTTCTGAGACTCATGCTTGAAAATGGCCACCCGTTTCCGATCGACCTCTTGCGGACTTAGCGGCACCGCCATCTCGATCTCGTGCGGAGCCCATTCCTGCCAAGCACCTCGATATAGCCAAACCTTACATTCCTTCATCCAGTCTTGATCGGCGCACTGTTGGCAGGCTTGAAAGACGATGTCCAGACAAGTTCGGTGGGTGCCGTGGGGATCAGACAGATCGCCGGCCGCATAGATTTGATGCGGTTTCACTTTCTGCAACAGGTCGACCGTGATTTGAATGTCCTCGGGGCCGATGGGTTTCTTCCGCACGCGCCCCGTTTCGTAAAACGGTAGGTCCAAGTAGTGCAGACACTCATCGCGCACACCGCAAACTCTGGCTCCGCAACGCGCCTCGCCGCGACGGATCAACCCTTTCAGGCGCTGCAATGCGTTTGAGTCAATTTGACCGGCACCTTTTTCGCCAATGAATTTTACAATCTCACTGGAGAGCGACTGAATTTGATCTTCCTCGATACCGTATTCACTACAGAAATCAGCGGCGAATTCTGCGAACCGCAAAGCGTCTTCGTCGAAGACCGCGATGTTCCCCGACGTTTGATAGGCGACGTGAACCTCGTGGCACTGATCGGCCAAACGGGTAAGTGTGCCTCCCATCGAAATGACGTCGTCATCGGGATGCGGCGAAAACACGATAATGCGTTTGGCGTTCGCATCGTCGCCCGGCGCGCACTTGCCGGCAGGCCAGCCGGTGATCGTATTTTGCAGGTAGCGAAACGCCAGCAAGTTAATTTCATAGGCCGAACCATACTCGGCCAACAGTCCTTGCAAACCGTGTTCGTTGTAATGGGCGTCCGTCAGTTTCAAAAGCGGCTTTTCCATCTTTTGCGATAACGCAATCGCAGCGCGGCGAACCATGACCGGATTCCACTGGACCTCACGAGCCAGCCATGGAAAACGGACCTCCGTCAGTTGAGCCGATGCCGCGTCGTCCAAGAGGAATTCGACGTTTTGATGGTGCTGCAAAAAGGTGGCTGGAACGTCCGTGGAAACGCCACCCTCGACCGTACGCGACACGATGGATGCTTTGCCTTCGCCAAAGGCCAACAAAAGAATTCGACGCGCTTCGAGAATGGTACCCACGCCCACCGTGATGGCCCGTCGAGGAACATTTTCGATGCCAAAAAAGTCGCTGGCCGCATCGATACGCGTGACGCCATCGAGCGTGATGATGCGCGTGCGCGAAGCGGTGGTCGACCCCGGTTCGTTGAAACCGATATGCCCCGTCCGACCAATGCCCAGTAACTGGATATCGATGCCGCCGGCGTCAGTGATCCTCTGTTCGTACTGACGACAGTATTCGGCAAGCTCGCTTGCATTGTTTGTCTCGATGGTGCCGTCGGGAATGTTGACGTTGGACGGTTCGATATCGACGAGGTCAAACAAGTGCTCGTTCATGAACCGAACGTAGCTTTGCAGGCACTCGGGCTGCATCGGGAAGTACTCGTCCAAATTGAACGTGACCACGTTGGCCAGCGACAGGCCTTCTTCTTGATGCAGGCGTACCAGTTCGGCGTAGACATTGACGGGCGTTGAACCGGTTGCCAGACCAAGCACGCATTGTTTCTGCTCAGCGCCGCGCTGGCGAATCAGGTCCGCGATTTCGTGAGCGGCGGCGATGCTAGCATCCATCGCTTCGGGGAAGACCCGATAGGAGATGGGAGAAAGCTTCTCGATCTCATTGCTGTTCATCCGGCATCCTTCGCGTGTTGGGCTGTGTTGGGTGGCACGTGAGCAGAACTCTGAGAGTTAATTGTTGGCTTTTACAGGAACATGCCAAGTCCTAGCGGGACCTGAGATCCTATCCTATGGGGTCGCAAACCAATGCATCAACAAGTGATTACCGCTAGAAGCGCCCGCGCAGGCGCGTTTTAAAGTTGCACTAATACAAGCCCGAAGTGCGAGCGAGCGGATATTTCCGAGGATTTCCGGATTCCTCGTTTGCACGTCGGGCTTGTGTTTTAATGCGTCGGGAACCACGGCATCGGAGGGGACCTAGTGGGAAGTCAATTTTGTGTTAGATTCGAATTGATATCAGGCGAAATGCCATTCCACCAAAAATTCAAAAGCAGGAGAATTCTAGTGTCTTTGACAAAAACTGTTGCCACGTTCGCACTCGTTATTACTTTAACAGTCGCGTTTTCATCTTCGAATCAGTCGCAGGCTCAGTCTGGCTCGCGCAGCGGCGGCATTGTAGGTGGCGCCGCTGGTTCTGGATCGCGTGCTTTGCCTTCAGTGATTACCGATTTCGGCGGAGCTGCTCAATCTTATGCTGCTCCTCAAGTCGAGTACTCCGGTGCACCAATGGCAACTGAGTACTCACCTGCTCCATTGGCATCTTCAGCCCCAGCATACGCACCGGCTGTTAGCTCTGGTTGCGGTTGTTCAGCGGCACCTGCACCAGCTCCCGTGGCACCAGCATACAGCTATTCAGCACCACAGCCTGTCGCCAGTCCTTGTGGTGGTGGATGTGGTGGCGGTTGCGGTAACTGCGGAGGCGGTTGTGGCAATCGCGACTTTGGAAATCTTCGCCGAGCTCCAGCCTTAGGAGCTAGAGGCGGACTTTTTCAACGCGGTCGCCCATGCAATGGCTGTAACTAGTGTTGTGGCTGATCATTTGTGGTACCAACTTTAGCCAGCATTTCGACGTTTGGTTCAAATAAACCATTTGGCATGAAATACCATTCACCTGTCCACGTGGTCGATCTCGCAAGAGATTGGAGAATTTGCTCTCAGGCAATCCAAAGTCTTGCGTCAACGGCTACTAAAAATTGGTGACAAAGATCTAGACTTCATGCTAAAGCCGAGTGCTTAATCCACACGAAGCCAAAGTCCTGCAACGTCGCAAGACTTTGGCTTTTTTCGTTTTGTAAATGCTGATCAGTTAGTCGCGACAATTGCTCAAAATCAAATCAACGCAAACCCGCCAACGGTTTCAACGGTATCAGAACCTTGCGTCATGGCGGCCTTGCGTCCTCGCTTTGATTTTTTTTGCAGACCGCGAAGATAACAATTCAATTGCGACGAGTGATTCCAATAGGCATCCAACGACGTTGAAGAAAAGCAACACCGCAGCGACTAACGGCTAAAAACCCTCGTGTTTTTTGAGTTCTCTTGCTCAAAGTAGCAGTGGTATCGTCTTTGCAGTGATGGAGTGGAAGTCTATCCCAACCCATCACTAGCGAGTTCTATCAATGTCTAAGCCTGCTAAAAACTATTATGAGATTCTGGAACTGAGTGCCAATGCCAATCAGGACACCATCGAGCGCATGTTCCGCTACCTCGCAACCAAACATCATCCTGATAGTGGCGGTGACAAAGAGAAATTTAGTTTCTTGGTGAAGGCATTTGAGAATTTGCGCGACCCAGTTTCGCGTGCCACCTACGATGCTCAACTGCAACAGCAGAATCGAGAGAACGCCGGTTTGGCCGAACACGCTCGACAAGCGGGTCCCGACACAGCCGATCGCCATGAACTGCTGTGTCTGTTTTATGCTCGTCGCCGTCAGAATGAAGATAATCCAGCAATCGGCATGATGACGATCGAAAAGATGATGAATCTACCGGCGGAAGTCTTGAAGTTTCACCTCTGGTACTTCCGCGAAAAAGGTTGGGTTCAGCGCGAGGAGAATGGCGGTTTGTCGATCACGGCAGAAGGCGTCGATCGCGTTGAAGCCAATGAGATCGCCATGAATAATCATCTGCGAATAGAAGCCCACGAAGATCAAGTGGCCATTACCGCGACCCACGTTAGCCATGCCTCCCCGATTGTCCCGACGCCGCATGCGTTTTAGAACGTTTTAGAGCCTGAACCCGGTCAGAAAAAACGATGACGAAGCGTCGATAGACGTTCTGAGCGCAGGTAAGATAAACGCATGAAGCGCGACGTTCATCTTATTTTGGGGCCTATCATCTCAGCCAGCCTGTGCTGTGGAATGTTGCTGTGTGGTTTGGGGTGGTCCGCTGCCGCGACCGCTGGCGTCACAGCGCTGGTCGCTTGGTGGTGGGTGACAGAGCCGATTTCAATTCCGGCAACGGCTTTGATGCCATTAGCAGTGTTCCCCCTGTTGGGGATACTCCGTTGCGAGCAGGTTGCTCAATCACTTGGCAGCCCGTTGGTGCAGATGATGCTGGGTGGTTTTCTACTCTCAGCAGCGATGGAGAAAAGTGGCGCTCATCGTCGTATCGCTTTGCTGATGGTGAATTTGTTCGGTGGATCTAGCGGACGCAGGCTTGTGTTTGGGTTCATGGTCGCCTCGGCTCTGTTGAGCATGTGGGTATCCAATTCAGCCACAGCGCTGATGCTGTTGCCGATCGCGATGGCAGTCATTGAGCAGACCAAGAACAAGAATTTCCATTCGGCACTGCTAATTGGGATAGCTTACGCTTGCAGTATTGGCGGAATCGTGACGCCAATTGGAACACCACCGAATCTTGTCTTTGTGGAAGTCTATCAACAGACCACTGGTACCGAGATTGCGTTTCTAACTTGGATGGGAATCGGGTTGCCGATTGCCTTGATCATGTTGCCGGCGGCAGGTTTTTGGTTGACACGCTCGATCAAACAGAACGTAGAAGTTCAATTGCCAACCGTTGGTAAGTGGCGACCAGAGGAGGTTCGCACGTTGGCTGTTTTTGCTGTGACGATATTGTTATGGATCACTCGCAAGCAACCTTTTGGCGGATGGAGCAAGTGGACCGGAATGACCGAGGCAAGTGATGCTACGATAGCGCTAATGGGATCGCTGGCGATGTTTTTGATTTCCTCTGGCACGAAAAACGAGGATGGATCTACAGCGAGATTGTTGGACTGGGAGCGTGCCAGAAGTATCCCGTGGGGGATTTTGATTCTGTTTGCAGGCGGCATCAGTATCGCCAAAGCTTTCGAGCAATCAGGGTTGAGCCAATTATTGGGAGATTCGTTTGGCTCTCTGGCAGCCATCCCAGTTTTTGTTCTGGTGCTGTTGATCTGTTTGGCGATCACATTTTTGACCGAGCTGACCAGCAATACGGCGACCACAACATTGTTGATGCCGATATTGGCTGCGATGGCACTAGCCAATCAGATCGATCCACTGATCCTAATGGTGCCCGCAACACTGAGCGCGAGTTTTGCGTTTATGTTGCCCGTTGCCACACCTCCCAATGCGATCGTGTTTGGTTCGCAGCGGCTAACGGTTAATGAGATGGCGCGTGAAGGAATTGTGTTGAATTTGGTCGGCGTTGTTGTGATTTCGGTTTTCTGTTGGTTGCGTTTGTCATAGTCGTTGATCGCTCCGCGATCATTACGCGCGACCTTTTTAGCGTCTCCAATTCAATACGGCAAAACGTTCGGCCCAGCACAGAACGATATGATCGCGGAGCGATCAACGACTATCTTTTCATTGCAACCACAGGATCTAGCTTGGCCGCTCGCCACGCTGGCAGGAGGCTGGCAAAAGTACAAACCGTTGCGGCTAGGAAAAATACGATCAGGATATCGGTAGCATCGAAAGTGAAAATGGCCTGATTGAAACTGCTTTTGAGACGCAGTTCGATGTAGTGCCGACATAATTCACTGGCCAGAGGAGCGACTGCTATGGAGATTGCCAGCGCGAGTGAAGCACCTAAGATGCCCGTAATCATGCCCTCTAAGAGTACAAGCCACATGACCTGTCCGTCACTGGCGCCGAGCGATTTCATGATGCCGAATTCTGGAGTCCGTTCGATGATCGCGATAATCATGGTGTTGGAGATACCAAGGGCGGCAACCAACAAAATCAATAACGCTAACGCACCGATCGCCAGTCTGGCTTTACCCGTTTCCTCTTTTAGTTTTTCGACAATCGCGACGGCAGAACGAATCCTCAGCCCCATCGCCTCAAGTTTACCAACGACCGATGCAAGCTGGTCGTTGCGTGTGACTTCGCCAGCGGCAGTGAAAAAACCGGGGAAGCCGCTGCGTTGAAAATTCAAAGGCTCCTTTTCAAGCGAATTAATATAGACGCTGGCCAATCGTGGAGCTCCGGTGAATTGAAGAAACCCAACACCCTCTTCCTCGCTTGGCCTTTTCACTACGCCCCGAATAATAAAACTTCGCTCGTTCGGTTTTCTTTCAGACGCTGATGTGTCTGCGTTTGAAGCCAAAGCAGATTTTTCAGTAGATTCAGCAGAGTTGGCTGGTGCGACAATCGAGAGTTGCTTTAGGCCAAGTCGTACCGCATCTTTTTCTTCCTGAGTTAATCCAACCTCGTCCATTTTCTCTGCCAACTGCTCAACAGACGAAGAAAACCTTGAAAGAGTGGTGAGATCGATCTGGCTGGCCGCAGGACCAAGCGCCCGAAGAAGATTGGCTGCTTTGGGGGTTTTGCTTCCTAGATTGACCAGGCATTCGATTGATTTTCCAATTAATTCTTCCAACTGTTGTTGGCTCTGATAGCCAAGTGTATAGGCGGTGTATTCATCCAGCAGCACACCATCGTGATCCTCAGATGCTGGGATCTCTCCGCAGGCGAGGCGGAATTTAATGGACTGATCTTTCAAGGAGATGCCGACCAACGAACCACTGGTCGATCGATCGTCTAGGCTCAGTTTACAGTTCAGAGCGCTGCGCGGGACGATCGAAGCGACACCATCGATGGCTCGCAACTGTCTCAAAACATCGCTTGTCATGTAGACGCGCCGAGCGTTGGCAGCGATCCACTTTTTGCGTAGAGCTTCTTCGAATCGCTTCCGTTTAGCGGGATCCAGATCGCCTTTTACTTCGGTAGCAGAGGCGGGAACGGTCGTGTTGGGTTTGTGGCCAGCGATAATCAAGAATTGGCGCGTCTGGTCAGAACTGTCGATGATATTCATGACGCCATCACTGGCACCGCGCGTGGCGGCGAATGTCATCAATAGCAATGCTGAACTAATGACAACGCCCAGCAAATTTAACGCTGTCCGCATTTTCTGTGACCACAGATTGTGAACAGCCATCAAAGCGATGTCCCAAATCTTCATGCGGTAGCCTCGGCGTGGATTTCGTCCGAGATGAATCGCCCGTCTTGCATGTGGATCGTCCGCGTTGCGCAGGTTTTGGCTAGATTTTGATCGTGGGTGATTAAAACCAGCGTAGCTTTATTCTCGGCAACAACGTCGAGCATCAATTGGGTGACCTTGTCAGCGGTAAGCGAGTCGAGGTTTCCAGTGGGTTCATCGGCCAACAGTAAAGGTGGTTTGGAAACGATTGCTCGGGCGATGGCAACGCGCTGTTGTTCGCCACCAGACATTTGGGCGGGCGTGTGATGGCGACGATGCTCGATCGCAACACGCTCGAGACATTCGTCGACACGCTGCTTGCGGTTAGCGGCGTTCATCCCAGAGAGGATTAGCGGCAGTTCCACGTTCTGTATTGCCGTGCGGTGAGCAATCAATTGAAATGACTGAAAGACAATACCTACAGAGGTTTGCCGGTAATGGGCGATTTCGGCTGGCGAAAGTTCGAACAGGGATTTTCCCGCTGCGATTATTTCGCCGCTGGTAGGACGGTCGAGTCCCGCGAGGATGTTCATTAATGTGGTCTTACCTGAACCCGAACGACCCAACAGAGCGACGCGCTGACCCGATTCGATCTTCAGGTTCAACCCGTCAACGGCTTTGACGCCGTTATCAGTGTCGCCATAGATTTTCGTCAAGCGGCTTGCGTGAATCATTGAGGGTAGAAAGTAAGCTGTGATCTGAGGCCAAACAATTTCGACAGTTTAGCTCAAAACGTTTGAAATGTAACCAAGATATAGTTGAGGGACGATTGCCCGTCGGAACCTTTAAATTCAACTCAGAATGTCTCCGCTAGCGACAGAAGGACGCCTAATGTCAGCAAGGAGAAAGCTGTGCAGATAACCACCGAACTGGCGGCAAGGTCAGCATCGCTATCCATCTGTTCGGCCAGCACATAACTGGATACTGCTGTCGGGGCTGCACACAAAATTACGGTGACAAATAACTCGATTCCAGCGAGGCCAACCAAACGACCGAGGATCCATCCTATCAACGGGCAGACGATAGACTTGATCAGCGTTGGTATCATAGCTCGAGACCATTTCCCTTTGATAGAAATCGAGACTAACTGGCTGCCAATTCCCAGCAGCGCCATCGGAAACGCCGAAGCACCAACGACCTCACAAGTTCGAACAACCGCCGTAGGCAGCGGCCAAGCCATTATCTGAAAAAGCGCTCCGCCAACGCAGGCCCAGATCAAAGGGTTTGTTGCAATGGCCGCCGCTAAAGAGCCAAAGGAAACATTGGATTCTGTTTTCTGGTGGTAGACTGCTAATGCGACGACTGAACCCACGTTATAGAACAGTACCACTGGGGCGAGTGCCAATAACACCGCCGATTCGATGGCCTCTTTTTGGTCGGTCGGTAAGTCATATATCAGGAACAACACTAGCGGCAGACCTATGAACGCTAGGTTTCCCCGGAATGAAGCTTGAATGATAGCTCCACGCTCGTAAGCGCTAACTTTGATGATCCTCGTTGTTAACCAGCTGACGACTGCGGTTAACACTGCGGCTGTCAACAGTGTGTTTAGAATCAGATTTGCCGAACCGGAACCAGACAAAGCACTGGCCAGTTTGTAGAACAGGAACAGCGGCAACGCAAAGAAGTACGCGAATCGATTAAACGCTTGGGTCGTCTCGGCGGTCAAGAACGCTTGGGAGCGAAGTACCATGCCCAGCGCGATCACTGAGAAGATAGGGACAAGGCTATTGAGGATTTGCATAAGAATAAAGGTCGCCGTTGGCAGGGGCTCTGCTAGATGCGCTAAATGGTCGTCTCAAATTTTTGTTTTTGGCTAACGAGCTGAAAGAGCTGAAGGATTGACCTTCGTCCAATGCATAACAGAATCTAATTTCATTTTCGAAGTTGTATCTCAATCAAACGCTTGCTGGAATCCAAGATAGCGTTCTAATAGAGTGATGGTTCGACACAAAAAATTTCCGATCCAACAGATTTGGCAGATATTCATGAGAAAGCACATTTTTGTGACGACGGTCAGTTTGGTAGTAACACTGACGATGTTTGATTCGGCGCTTGGGCAATTGCCAGAAGTAGCGGACGCGCTGCAGTCGAAGAGTCTAGTTGCCGATCAAAAAATGGCACCACTTATTTCGGTGTCAGCGCTGGCACAAAAAATAAAATCTGAAGATGAAATTTGCATCATTGAAATCGGAGAAAAACGTAAGCGGTACGATCAAGGGCATATTCAGGGTGCCCACTTTCTTCATTGGGTCGATGATATCATCGACCGCCAGAACCACGCCCGTTACAACGTCATCGGTAAAAAGTCTATCGAAGATCTGTTGAGTAAGATCGGGGTGACAAACGATTCACACATTGTCGTTTACGATCGGTTTTCCAGCCGTTTATCGACGAGGATGTATTGGACGCTGAAATACTGGGGGCATGAAAACGTTCAAGTACTCGACGGTGGTTTTGATAAGTGGTCTATCAATCAGCCTGTCACCGATGCCGTACCTGAGGTCGATGCAACAAACTACAAAGTGGCGACCATGCGAAAGGAATTACGTGCCGACGCCAAACGGGTCGAAGAACTTGTTCGATCGTCTAGGGGAACGCTGATCGATGGCCGACCAGTGAAACAATTTACTGGCGAAGAACCAGGGGCTGTTTTTCACACTGGCAAATTGCATAAAAATAAAGGTCACATTCCCGGCGCCGTAAATATTCCTTGGAAGGACAACTTGAAAGCGGACGGAACCTTCAAATCAGTGCTTGAGCTACAGCAAATGTATCACCAAAGCGGTATGGATTCTCAAGGCCCAATTGTCACGTATTGCAACGAGGGATTGCATGCGGCACTGCCATGGTTTGTAGCTTGTGCACTTTTGGAATGCGAAGATGTCAGCCTCTATGATGATTCGATGGCGGAGTGGGCCAATTCCAAACGTCCGATTCGGTCCACAGCGAAAAAGCCTTAAGAGTAATCTTATCTTCGAATTTGTTTGACATTGTCAACTTTGGAGACCAAGATTGAACTCACCACCAGTCCGCTTTTAGGGTGCCAAGGGTCTTTTCGGATCGTTCCATGCAACGCAAGCAAATTCAAATCGAAAACGCGTCACGACTTTTGCCTCTTCTAGCTATAACGCTTGCTCTTGTGATGGTCGTGGGATGTAGCCAAGAGAAGCTAGTTGAGAAGAAACCCGATTCGGTGCCGAAGACTACAGTCGAATTCAACGGTCCCGGCAAACGCGTAGACGCGAGTTTTCAGGGTACGTCTCCCGAGTAGTTGCCACGTTTAACAATAGGCTCAGATGCATAAACGCTCGGGATTTACGCTCGTCGAATTGCTGGTGGTGGTTGCGATCATAGGCATCTTGATCGGACTTCTGCTTCCGGCGGTTCAAAAGGTGCGCGAGGCTGCTCGACGAACGCAGTGTCTCAACAAGCTGAGGCAGATTGGTTTGGCGGCGTTGAACTTCGAATCGGCTCATATGACTTTTCCCCCGGCAACACTGGGCGAAGGGGGAAATCCGACGCGCGACGAAGCAGTCGCGGCGGTGAACAATCACCAAGGAACATCAGCCTTGGTAGCGATTTTGCCGTTTGTCGAGCTAGTCAATTTGCGTCGTAGGCTTGATCCACTAGCCGCCGATGTGAACAGTCAGCTGGCCGACGGCGGATATTCGATCGGCGATTGGCTCAACGGAAAACCAACATCGACGTCACCCGGTCGAGATTCGGGAGTCGTGCATGGCCTGTCGGAACAACCCGAAGGCTGGCTTTGCCCTTCCGATCGACAGCCGACGCGTCGAGAGGCTTTCGCTCTTTTGGTTTATGGTAATGATGCTCTAATCTCATCGTTTGTTATCACAACAGAACCCGAAGATGAGGAGTTAGAAGATGTCTTAGTCGCCGATCCACTTTTTGGTCTGACCAACTACGTGGCCAACATCGGTGCGATTCCCATTACGACTTCTATCTCAGATGAGGTCGATGCAGATTGGCAAGGTTTCTATGGTCCTTTGAGGAGCCGAGAAGCCGATGCAGTGGATCAGATCGCTGACGGATCATCGAACACTTTGTTGTTTGGCGAGAGCGTTGGAGACAACAGCGAGGAGGATCGACGTTGGAGTTGGGTACTGGGCGGAGGCGCGATCACCTACGGTATTGGGCAGGGATTTGATTCAAATTTTGGCACCCATGATAATTCACGGTTCTATCAGTTTGGTTCTGGGCATGTGACGGTCAACTTTGTGCGCTGCGATGGATCGACAATTGCATTGGATCGAAATACAGCCGATCGAGTTGTCCAACGCTTGGGCGGGGCGGCTGATGGACGACCTCTCGGTGGTGACTTTTGAGGTGCTTTTTAATCAAGCGATGGTTAGACCTGATCTTATGCCAACAACATTGCTTACCGTGGAAGACCTGAATATCAGTTAAGAGTTTCTTCCCTTAAGATCAATTGTCGCGTGGACACGACTTTTGAGGTTCTTCCCAGAACTTAGTGGCACGAAGTTCTTGTTGAATTAGCCATTTCAAATGGATGTAGTGGGATTCGCCAGAATTCCCTTAAGAAGAGCCGGTTGGAATTCTGGCGAACCCCACTTCGATTTCCAAGGCAGCCATTAAAATCCGGGAAGAGCCACTTTTGAAAGCCTCTATGTGGCTAATCTAAACCCGTAGCGATCAGTGGTGTTTCTAACGCTGTAGCCGCTTTTGCGATGATTTCTTACTTTGAGGCCCCACAACGCATGTAACTTGTAAGAATTTAAAGCATCCAAGCGTCCTACCGCTGTAACCTTCAGATAGTGTTTGAGACGAGATATCGGCCGTCATGCGAAAAATTTTTAGATCCAAAAATTCGCGCGCTTCTACCCTCTTTGGTTTGCTTGCATTATTGGGTTTTATGTTGGTTGGACTCTTCTTGTCCAGCCAATTGGTTGCACGAGTTCCGCAGTCTGCAGAGGATGAGCTTAAAAAATTGGATTCCACAGGGGCAATTCACTACCTGAGTTTGCTCTCCCGTTCGACAGAGATTGTGAATCACTCGTTGGACATTATCGACAAAGACTGGCAACCGGGGTCGGCCATCATGCTGGTCGAAGTTTCAAGGTTCGTTCCTTCTCGAGCAACGTTGGCCAGAATGTTTGAGATTCTAAAAACCAAAACAGATCAAAAGTTTGGTCCTGATCTAGACGCGTGGCACCAATGGATATGGAGTCAAGAATATGAACCGCACCCTGGCTATGCTGCATTCAAAAGCAGGCTTTACTCCCGAATTGATCCGCGCTTCGCCGAGTATTTTGAAGATGCCGACAAACGGACAATCCGTTTGGATCAAATTCAATGGGGGGGTGTAAGGCGTGATGGAATCCCGCCGCTGAAGAACCCAAAAATGTTGGCGGCATCGGACGCTGATTACTTGAGCGATACCGATGTCGTGTTCGGCATCGATCTCAACGACGATGCTCGCTGTTATCCCAAACGAATCCTCGCTTGGCATGAAATGTTCAAAGACACCATCGGCGGCGAATCAGTTTGCGGCGTTTACTGAACGCTTTGCGGTGCGCTGATCGTGTATCAGACTCAACTCGATGGAAAACACTATGAATTGGGAACCAGCGGATTTCTCTATCGCTCCAGCAAACTCATGTATGATCATGAGACTAAATCTTTCTGGTCGACGTTGCAGGGTGTGCCTGTCGTGGGACCGCTGGTTGGAAAAGACATTTCTCTGAATCAACGCTATGTGGTTACGACCACTTGGGGCCAGTGGAAAAAACAGCATCCAGAGACAGCCGTACTGTCATTGGATACCGGACACAGACGCGACTACGGAGAAGGTGTTGCCTATCAGAAATACTTTGCCACTGACGAATTGATGTTCAAAGTTCCCGGCAAAGACAATCGGTTGCTCAACAAGGATTCGGTTGTCGCTCTGCGAGACGCGAACAACCAACTGGCCATTGCAGCCAAATTTCTTGCGAAGCAACCGGTCTATTCTGACAAACTGGGTGATCAAGAACTTGTAGTGCTGACCAACGGAGTTGGCGCTAATCGCGTCTACGATTCTACTGGGGTCGTCTTCAAGTCGTACGATGGAGAAAATACTGCGATCGACCAGAAGGGAACCAAGTGGACGGTCAACGAATCAGAGTTGACCGCTGGAACAAAATCGCTTTCTCGACTGCCAGCCCATCGAGCTTTTTGGTTTGGTTGGTCATCTCAGTTTCCCGACACGCGTTTGGTCAAATAGGTTCTGGCAAGACGATAAAAGTCGATCAGTCAGCACTGGGTTATCGTCAACTGGCAACGGAGTCGTCAGAATCGTTACAGCCGCCAATAAGTTGTCCCCATCAATTGGATTTGCTTTGATTGAGGGGTCAGATTTAGATGAGCACAACCGATCGCGAGAATATGAGCTAAGTTTTGCTCGTTAGTTTCTCTCTGGTAGTCGAAGTGAGTGCTTTGAAACATTCTGTGGCAGTCCGCCTAGGTAAAATTGTTGGTTTCTTGCATGGTTGCGCTCTCGCGGCAGCGGTTGTGTTGTTGGCTTGTCAAACCGCAGATGCTCAGGTGCTGTTTGTAGCCGATCGATCTGTTCAAGATCACGTTGCTGAACTGAAATCCCAAACGATTCAAAGAGACAGCCAAGGTTACCTCGTACCGACTGCTGACCAGTTGTCAGGCTTTCGTAGTTTGGCTGATGGACTGGCCGAGGCGCAAACGACAGCCGATCTTGATTTGTTGGTGCCAGAGGCGACAGCGATAGGGTATGACGT
>CALHPU010000046.1 GCA_938036435.1 uncultured Pirellulaceae bacterium
AACGATCCTAGTTTCAAGCTGGATCAGCACACTGGCTAGTCGAGCGCTGCTTACACCGCGTTGTTCAGCCAATCAAACTTCGCCATGTGCTTCGGCAGGTACATTGTCCCGACGCAACATGTTCCGCGCGACCGACCACCAACCGGGCTGAGTCAGATCACGGTAGGGTGAATCGGCTGGCAGCTCACTGATCAAGAAGTTGTGAGTAACAGCGAGATTGTGATAGGGAAGCGACGGGAACATGTGGTGCAACGCGTGATACTGGATCGCAAATGGAAACAACAACCAAGTAAGCGGATCTTTGCCGACATAGTTGCACGAATCGAGAATATGTTCCGACATGCTCAGGTTTTCACCATCACCCTCAAAGTGGTGATCGGCCAGTTGCCGAAGTTGGTTCAACGTCACCACCGCAGCACCCAGCAGATAAAGCTGTAAGATTCTCGATGGCTCCGTCACGCCCAGCAGCACCGCTGCGGGAATTCCGACGGCTCGCAAAAAACAGGCCAATTCAAGAAGCGCGAACCGACTGCGATTGATTTTGCCGACTGGGCGATGGTATTTCCAATTAAACGTAAACGCCGACATTCGCTGCAACGTAAATTCACGAATCTGAGGACTGATGAAGGTCAACGGTGCCAGCAGGAACCGCGCAAAGACTAACAAGGGGAAAATGGCGACTACCATGAAGTAGACGATCAAGTTAACCACGCTGCCTCGCGGGCACACATTGATCACGTACTCCGGATCTTGCTCCGTTCCGTACACGCGCTGACTGTGGTGGTCCCGGTGATGCCCGGTGAAGAATGTTGACGGCGTCAATGTTGGGATGCCGACCAAAATGTTCCAAGCGACTTTGAAGGAGGTCAGCTCATGACCGCCCAGATGAGCCACCTCATGAACGAGCGATCCTACACGATACAGCCAAAACACGGCAACAACGAAGCTGCCGATCTGAAGCGCAGAGAAAGCCGGCGCGCCGACGTAGAAGGCTGCCGCCGTATAAGCGATCGCGGCGCCGACTAACATGTCACGCCAATAAATCCAAGGTTTAACTTGATGAAAATCGTGTTGAGACGTCTTTAAGGCGGCGCGCACATCGCGCACCCAGTCTTCGCCTAGGGAGGAGGGAGCAAGCACGGCGGTCCTTAGAGAGAAGTATCATAAGAGGTAGGAAGCGGTGTTATACCAGAGAGACACCGGTTAGCACCCACAATTCGCCACTGAAACGCCAACTAGTTAGAGACTTCAAAGAGTTCAGTGGCTTAATCTCATTTACTTGAGTCGAATTGGGTCGTTTAGATAAGCAGGACCGGTGAGAGCAATACGGTGAGACAACGCTTGCATTTGATGACACTTTGTTAGTTTGAATTCAAAATTGCAGCGTGCGGGCGCGAGCAAAATGGCAATTTTAAACAAGAAAACTTTGCCCCGCTTCAGAATAGCTCCCCCTCTCCCAAAAATTCGGACCAGCAAAGACTCGCCTGTTGATCAAACTTAGTCCGAATTTTTGGCAGAGGGGGTTGGGGGGTGAGGGCCAAATAGCGAAAAGACCCCTTATCCGGTGGCTCACGCTATCGGCGGTTCTTGTGTCAGCCTCCGGCCTAGAAACGCGGCAAAGAATTCAGTTCTACGCTTCTTCAAACAGCGGCGTCGATAAGTACCGCTCACCCAAGCTACAAGCAATAGTCACAATGCGCTTGCCCTTGAATTCGGGACGTGCGGCCAGTTGCGCCGCGGCGCACAAGTTGGCTCCACTGCTGATACCGCCGACGATACCTTCTTCTTTGGCCAATTTACGTCCCCATTCAAATGCTTCTTCGCTTTCAACTTTCAGTACGCCGTCGAGCAATGATGTATCCAAGTTCTTGGGAACAAAACCGGCTCCAATTCCTTGGATCTTATGCTTGCCCGGCTCACCACCGCTGATCACCGGTGATGTCGTAGGCTCCACAGCAAACGCCTTGAAGTCTGGATTCTGCTTCCGCAGAAAACGCGTCACTCCAGTAATCGTTCCGCCAGTTCCTACTCCTGCAACGATGGCGTCAATCTTGTGACCGCTGTCCTCCCAGATTTCCGGACCAGTGGTTGCCTCATGGATTGCAGGGTTGGCGGGATTTTCAAATTGCTGCGGCATCCAAGATTTAGGATCACCCGCAACCAATTCCTCAGCCTTTCGAATCGAGCCGGGGATTCCTTCAGCGGCGGGCGTCAAAACTAGATTCGCCCCCAGCGCCTTGAGCAGCGATCGGCGTTCGATCGACATAGAATCGGGCATCGTCAAAGTCAGCTTGTATCCCTTGGCGGCACAAACAAACGCTAACGCAATTCCCGTGTTGCCACTGGTCGGCTCAATGATATGCGTGTCGGCATTGATTTTCCCGTCTCGCTCGCCTGCTTCAATCATCGCAACGCCGATGCGATCTTTGACGCTGTTGAGCGGTTGAAAAAATTCGCACTTCATAAATACTTCCGCGTGATCGGCAGGAATCAGTCGATTCACCTTGATCATTGGAGTGCTGCCAATTGCCGCTGTCGCGTTGTCGAATAATTGCCCTCGAGCCATTTTATTTCCTTGAAGTTTGTGGTGGGACTACCATGCGGAATACGAACGCGTCAATTTGAATCCTGTCTTCAGAAACAACAAATTTCTGGCAACCTATCTGACGTGACTAAGGTAATGATTACCGGCGCGTTCACAAATTCAGTTTGAGCAACGATTAGACCCTATTTCATTTCTCGATTCAATCACACGGAATGTTCAGTTGCCTCTAATAAAATTGTTTTCCGCATTGGTTTTCGTCTTTTTTTGTCGCTGACCGGTGAGCCTTTGCCCTGTCTTGAAATGGCTCCCGAGGGAATCAAGAATCGCGATGCGATCATTGTCGAAAACTGTGTGAAACGAAAAATACCGGTCGTGCTGACGCTTTCCGGCGGATACAGTCAAGACGATTGGCGATTGCAATATTTAAGCGTTCGCACTCTGATTGAAACGTACGGAATGAATAAATGATCAACGTTGGCATTGTTGGAATTGGATTTATGGGCTGGATGCACTATCTGGCCTACCAGAGAGTCTCCGGCATACGAGTCACTGCGATCGTTTCCCGCGATGAGGCCAAACGCGCTGGCGATTGGACATCGATCAAAGGAAATTTCGGTCCACCCGGACGACAGGTCGATCTTTCTGAAATAAAAGTCTACGAGACGCTCGAAGAGATGCTGGCGGATTCTGACGTGGATGTGGTTGACCTTTGTTTGCCACCGCAACTGCACTTGCCCGCCATTGAGAAATGCTTCGCGGCGTCGAAGCATGTCTTCTGTGAAAAGCCGCTGGCGTTGTCTACTGAACAGTGCGATACCGCGATGAAAGCCAGCCAAGAGGCCGGATGTCGTCTGCTGGTCGGGCACGTGCTGCCTTGGTTTCCCGAATTTCGTTTCGCTGTCGATATCATCGAGTCCGGAAAATTTGGTCGTTTGACCGGTGGCGTGTTTAAACGCATCGTCTCCGATCCGTCATGGCTGAAGGACTACTGGGACCGGCAAAAGGTTGGAGGTCCACTGTTTGATTTGCATGTTCACGATGCCCATTTGATTCGGATGCTGTTTGGAATGCCAACGCGCTGCTTTTCATCCGGTCGACAGCGTGACGACGTTGCCGAATTCACGCATTCGATCTTTCAGTTCGCCGACTCGCAGGTAACCGTCAGTGCAACTTCCGGTGCGATCGACCAGCAAGCCCGTCCATTCTGCCACGCGTACGAAATCTATTTAGAACGAGCAACATTGCAGTTTGAGTTGGCAGCTTACAGTGATGGCGTCGAGAAAATTGAAGCCAAACTATTGAAATCTGGTGATGGTGACGAAGCCCAGATCATCGAAAGGCTCGTGATCGACGATGTCGATGCGGTTGATGCATTCGAGAGCGAAGTAAAGGAGGTCCGCGATTCGATTCTAAACGGAACCGCATCAAGCGTACTTGACGGCGCGCTGGCGCGCGATGCGATTGCAATCTGCGAAGCGCAAGAGGCTTCGATCAAATCAAACTCACTGGTCACGATTAGGTAGTGCTTCTTCTGCCTTGACGGCCGCGCTACGCCTGATGCTGCTGCATCGCCATATTGAGAAAGTGCTTCACCGTGCGGCCTTTGATTGTCTGCCGCTGCGTCAATTCATCGACGATCATCTTCAGTGCGGCAACGTTTTGTGGTTGTTCCAGCAGATGCTCAGCCTTGTCAAGCAAACGACGTTCGAGCTTTTCCATTTGCCGCTCGGTCGCCGCGCGCTTGTTCATCAGATTCCTCGCCGCGTTCAGATCATGCCGAGCACCTACTTCGCAATACTGGCCAGTGAATTTGGATTCGGCGACCATGCCGGCAAACAGGATCAGAACTTCATCTTCCAGCCAGTCATTGGTGGATTTGTCTCGCCCCTTCTGAAACTTGACAGCGCCCAATCGCACACCGCCGGTTTGCAGATTGGCTGGAGTGATGGTTACCTTTTGAATGGGCCGGCCAAGAATCGCCGCAACTAAAGCATGACCTGCCTCGTGCCATGCGGTCGCGAACAGTTTTGAGTCAATCGAGCTACCGCTGTCTGCCGAGTCTTCGTTGTTCACTTTGGTGCCCTACTAACCAGGACAATGTAGCGGCACGGCGCGAGCCGTCCGATGTGTTTCGTACCGGAAGGCTCGCGCCTTTCCGCTAACAATTTCCCACTATTCCCACGGCAGGAATCGGTTGATATCCATCGCCACGACAAACAACATCAGGCTGATGATCATCACGAATCCTACCAGCATCAGAATATTCTGAACCGCTGGCGTTACCGGACGGCGGAACAGCCCCTCATAGGCAAGAAACATCATGTGACCGCCATCGAGAACCGGAATTGGCAAAAAGTTTACGACCGCCAGATTCGCACTTAACAAAGTCAGAAACAACAGTAACCGCGACGGGCCTTGGGACGCCTCGGAGGTCGCTACCGCGGCAATCGTGCCAGGGCCGCCGAGGTTCTTTGGTGAGACCTTACCGGTGACCAACTTATGCAAGAACTGAAGCACCCGTGTGCCATCATTATAAACTTGCTTGGCGCCCAAAGAAATTGCCTCGCCCCAAGTCGGAGCGACGAAGTATTTTTCAAACTTCATCAACGATATTCCACGCTTCTCAGAAAAATATTGGTCAGATTCGCGTGAGGCAATTTCGATCTCTTTCTTGGCTCCATCACGATCAACGATAAATCGTACCTTTGTCCCCACTTCAAGGAACTGGACGTTGCCCTGTTGCTCCGGCACAGTCATCTTCTTACCCTTGATGTCAAACACTTTGCCATCAAGGATGCTGTTCTCTTCGAGTTTCTTTTGCTGTTCTGAAAGCAGAAACTCCATTGATTCTATTTCGTCACCCGGCATCAAACCACTTTGCTCGGCCGGACTTCCCGGTTCCACCGTTTCGACGACGTGCGTGTAATCGATTGCCACACCGAGCGCATCGACAGCGATCGGTTGATTGTCGCCCGGGTCAGAGATCACGTTGGGAACCACCGGCGTAATTGGAATAGACAACTCTTGTCCATCTCGCAAAACGGTCAGCTCAATCGTTTTGCCGGCGCGAGCGGCCTTGATCATTTCTCGATTAAGAATCAGCAAATCGCTTCGGGGGGCGCCATCAAGTTTTGTGATTTCATCCCCCACTTGCAATCCGGCAGATTCAGCGGGAGAGTGCTTTTGAATCGCGGTGATCTTTCCCCAAGTAAGCCCAAAGCCAAACCTCCGAATCGGGTTTGGCGGCACTGTACTCTTTAACGTCGTCGTTTCGCCTTCATCGTCAGTGCGTTCGAGAACGAAAACAGCCGGCAAATCCGAATCGCGCCCGAGGACGCGGCGCATGTCGATGTCGTTTTCGATCTTCTCACCATTGATCTCAATCATTTTATCTTTGTACTGAAACGGCGTGTCTGCCTTGGCTGCGGCAGAACCATCGATTGCTCCTTCTTTACCAATGACGGGCTTGACCCGCGACGCCACCCCCAAAAATGGGATGTCCGGAAGCTCCCGCCGAATACCTTTTCGTGGAGTCATCTGAATCACTTCGGATTCCGATTCTCCGTGCCGCACCACCTCGAACTCCATCGGCTTTTGATCGCCATTGATGACGATCGAGTGAACCATGTCACCCTGAGTAAAGTAATTCCCCTCGACCTGTTCGTCCCCAATGCGAACGATCTCGGCTCCTGCCAGATTGTTTTCCCAACCGGCTGCGCCGCCGACCACATTACCAACCGACGGTGGTGTGTACTTTACGCCAGATTTAAACGCGATCGCGGCGAATAAGACAGCAAATGCCAAATTGAAGATCACGCCAGCGGAGATAATCGCCATCCGCTGGATGACAGATTTTGCAAGGAAGCTGCGTGGATCCATTTTGCTGCGGTCGATCAGGCCAGCGGACATTGCGTCGCCTACGTCCTCGCCATCGGCCATCGAACGTTTGATCTCCGCCTCCATGTTGTTCGGATTATCGTCTTGGCCAAGCATTTTCACGTATCCGCCCAACGGCAGGATCCCGATGCCGTACTCCGTTTCGCCGACCTGGCATTTGACCAGCGATTTCGGAACGATGACTCGGTCGCCGATCTTGATATCGAACGCGTCGAAGCCCACGTAAAATTTGTCGCATTTCACACCGCAAGCCTTGGCCACCAAAAAGTGCCCCAGCTCATGAACGAAAATCACGGCGCCCAATCCCAGCATCATCTGGAAAATATTCCAGTAAGACGAAGGGTCAAGCCAAAAGTTTCCAATGATCAAGCAGCAATCCACCTGGAGATCTCCTCTCTAGCCCATCGATCGGCAGCAACCAGCTGCTCGAAGGACGGGTGAGCTTCAAAGTTATGATGTTCTAGTACTTCACGACAGGCCGTCACGATGTCGGTGAAAGATAGTTCTGATTTTAAAAACGCGTCCACCGCGGCCTCGTTGGCTGCGTTGACGACCGCACCGGCGGAGCCACCTTGCTCCGCTACCTCAAACCCCAGCCGCAGCGCAGGGAAGCGGTCAAAATCCGGTGGCATGAAATCCAGCTGGCAAGCCTCGGACCAATCCATCGCCGGCGCAGGCCCTGGGACGCGTTCTGGCCACGTAAAAGCATACTGGATAGGCAGCCGCATGTCCGGCGGGCTGATTTGGGCTATCGTTGATTGATCGGCAAACGTCACCATCGAGTGGACCAGAGACTGAGGATGGATGACGACCTCTATTTGATCAGCCGTCAGTCCAAACAGCCACTTGGCCTCGATAATCTCCAACGCCTTGTTCATCATCGTCGCCGAATCGATCGAGATCTTTTTGCCCATCTGCCACGTCGGATGATCCAAAGCTTGCTCGACCGTCACCGCAGAGAGACTTTCTTTAGGAGCCGACAGGAAAGGACCTCCGCTGGCGGTCAGGATCACTTTGCTGACCTCTTTTCTTTGGCCCGAAAGCATCGCTTGGAAGATCGCGCTGTGTTCGCTGTCGACCGGTAGTATCTGCGTTCCAGACTCTTTGGCCAACGAAGTGATTAGGTGTCCGGCGACCACCAACGTTTCTTTATTGGCCAAAGCCAGTTGTTTGCCGCATTTGACCGCCGCAAGCGCACTTTCGAGGCCCGCGAAGCCTACAATTGCGGCCAAGACAATGTCAACCTCAGGAGCACACGCGATCTGAATCAAGCCCTGTGGACCTGTCAGCAATTCTGTCGCACCATCGTTGGAAAATTCAGCGGGATCGATTGGGGGTTGGGCGTCTTCGCCGGCCGCAACAACGAAACGCGGCGAAAATTCCCTCACCTGCTGCTTGAGTAACTCCGTCTGGGACATGCCAGAAATTGCCCAAGCCTCGACGCCGCTGAGATTTTTGACAACGTTAAGCGCACTCTTTCCTATGCTTCCGGTCGAGCCAAGGATTGCGATGCGTTTGTTTGATGCCATGAATTTGCATTACCGGTGGTAGCGATTGAGCCATCGAATGTTTCGATAATTCAACATATGTTTGAAAAAGTACTCAAATTGCTCGTCGGAACACAACCACTGCCCAAATAGCCCGATGACAGCCACGAGTAATTCCCTAAAATAGCCCGGTCGTACAGAACCCAGCTTTTCCGAGATTCGGCATTCTAAATCCCGTCTCAAATGCCCACAAGACGAACCCGCAAGGACACATTGGCCAGCGATTGCCCCGAATTTCGCCAGTCTTGGCTGATCCGGTCGCAAGTCCTGTATTTTGTTTCGGCTCAGTGGCACCGAAAATGCGTATCAATATTAGCTGGGCTCTCGACTCCGACCGCCACTATATAGAAAAGTAACCTTCGCAACAGGCGTCTTAATGGACAACGATCGAAAACCAAATCAAGAATCAAAAAGCTCATCAACCGTCTGGGTAGCATTGCTATTGCTGGGCGTCGTGGCAATGTGCCTATTCCTGATCCTGTCCCAGTCCAATCATAAGCTGACCTATCCAGAATTCGAGCAACTGGTACGCAATTGCTCTGGCGAGGAAGGTTCTGGCCAAATCGTCACTGGTAACAAAAAGAAATACGTTTTCACCGGCCTTAATGATGTGGTGATTGGCACCAACCAAATCGAAGCCATGGCGCTGATCTACGAAAAGGGCAAACAGGACATGCCGTCGGCCAAGGAGCCCAAACGGTTCACGGTCAACAAAGACGCCTCGGACGAAACCACCAAACGTCTGCTGACGTTGTTGGAATCTTCCAACGTCAAATGGGATCACAGCAAAGGGCCCACGTTTCTTGAACGCTACGGCATGATGCTGTCGTTGATGTGTTTGATGTTGGCGTTCTTCTGGTTCATGATGCGCCGACTTGGTGGCGCCGGTGGCCCGATGCAGTTCGGTCGCTCACGTGGCCGGTTGTTTGCCGAAGAGGAACTTGGCATCAGCTTCTCAGACGTGGCCGGTATCGACGAAGCGGTCGAAGAAGTCAAAGAAGTCGTCGATTTCTTGAACAATGCCGACAAATATCAAAAGCTAGGCGGCAAGATCCCGTGTGGTGTGCTACTAGTTGGCCCTCCCGGAACAGGCAAGACGTTGTTAGCCAAAGCGATCGCCGGAGAAGCGGGCGTGCCTTTCTTTAGTCTATCAGGAAGTGACTTCGTTGAAATGTTCGTTGGCGTCGGTGCAGCGCGCGTGCGAGACATGTTCCAACAAGCCCAAGCCAAAGCACCCTGCATTATTTTCATCGACGAGTTGGACGCGCTGGGAAAAACACGCGGCAACGGCGCACCCGGAGGCCACGATGAACGCGAACAGACACTTAACGCGCTATTGGTTGAAATGGACGGCTTCGCTTCCAACAGCGGCGTGATTGTGATGGCCGCCACCAACCGCCCCGAAACACTTGACCAAGCTTTGATGCGACCCGGCCGTTTTGATCGTCACGTGCTGGTCGACCGCCCCGACGTACGCGGACGTGAGGAGATCCTTAAAGTCCACGTCAAAAATGTAAAGCTCGACCCGAACGTCGAACTGCAAAAGATTGCCGCCATCAGCCCCGGTTTTGCTGGCGCCGAATTGGCCAATCTAGTCAACGAAGCAGCGCTGCTGGCCGCCAGACTTGGCCAGCCTACGGTGGTCATGGACAATTTCAATGAGGCCGTCGAACGCGTCACCGCCGGTCTTGAGAAAAAACAGCGAGTTATGTCGCCCGAAGAAAAAGAACGCGTCGCCTATCACGAGGCGGGACACGCTTTGGTGGCATTTGTGCTGCCGAACACAGATCCAGTACACAAGGTCTCCATCATTCCTCGTGGCTTGGCCGCATTGGGTTACACCATGCAGCGTCCGACCAAAGATAAATTTTTAATGACCAAGAGCGAATTGGAGAGCGAGCTGCAGATCTTGCTGGCCGGAACGTTGGCCGAAGAATTAATCTACACCGATATTTCGACCGGAGCGTCCAACGATCTTGAGCGTGCGACGGACATCGCACGATCGATGGTGATGCAGTACGGAATGAGCGAACTGGGACGTGTGAATTTTAAACAGGATCGTAGCAGTCCGTTTTTGGCCGGATCTTCCGGCGGCCTTTCTAGCCGCATGTACAGCGAGCAAACGGCGCGTGAAATCGACAACGAGGTCAACCGGATCGTCGACGAAGCACTAGAACGAGTCCGCAAGATCTTGCGTGAACGTAAAGCAGCTTTGGTGGCGTTGACGGATCGCTTGATGGAAATCGAATCGGTCGAAAGCATCGAACTGAAGCAACTGATCGACGACAATTCTCCCGGCCCGCTGTTAGTTCCCGGAACCGATTCAGCCCCTATTCGTCCGGTCGTCAACCTCGATGACGATGAAAAAGGCGAAGCGGCCTCTGGGCTGTAGGTATAGTCGCACCTGTCATTTCTTCCAAGTTTTTCAACGGCGACTGTTTCGGGAAGGGATTTCTTTAACGCTATAAGTATCGTGGCTCGACTTGATTTTCGGGTGCCATGCTTCACGCGTTAGCGAGAATCGCTGCGAACAGTTGCGGGCATGCTTACGCGATACGTAAGGCAGTGGCTAAGGTAGCGTGAGCATGCTTCCTGTAGTACGCTTGAATCAAGCACTCGAGATCGCGTAAACATGGCACCCCGGTTGGGTTTGGCCGTACCACAGGCTTTCGTCAAAGTCCTTTGCAACGCTCAAAAAGGAATCCTTAATCTGGGACAGCTTGGGGGATACCCCCGAGCAGATCCCCGTTCCAGGCTGGCAGCAAAATGAACTAAAGCGACGCGGTGAATTATTGGTTATCTAAATGACGAAGATTGCGACAGAGCCATATTGAATCTTACCGCATGGCAACGTTTCTGCATCAGCAGATACGACAAAATACTGGTGCGATAGCCCAGCGTTAGCAAGTTCATCCTGAACCAAGAGACGAGCCGAGCGAACTAAGCCAATTTCGCCGCGGCGGCCTCGTCCAAGAAGAACGTCAAACTGCCGGCAGGCTGGATATGCGTAGCCGGATATTGAGTTCCCGTTTTCTCAACAACGGTCTTCAATACGTCAGCTTTTCCGCCGCCGGTAATCAAGAACGCGACGGCTTTGGAAGCGTTAAGTGTCTCTCCGGTGATCGTGACGCGATGCTGCCCTGAATCTGGATGCACGGCGACCTCGCACACGTTTTGCGATTTCATCAACTCCATTTGATAGGGAAAAATGGAAGCGGTGTGGCCATCGCCGCCCATGCCTAAAATCATCAGGTCAAAGGCTGGTAGACCGTCACTTCCCGCGGCAATATGCTGGCGGATCTCTTCACCGTAACGCACCGCCTCTTCAGCCGGATCGTTCTCACCTAAGACTCGATGCACGTTCTCTGATGGAATCGAAATTTTATCGAGCAGCAACGTCTTGCACTCGCCGTAGTTGCTCTCCGGGTCGTCGGGAGCAACGCAACGCTCGTCGCCCCAGAAAAAATGAACTTTTGACCAATCGACGGCGGTGGCGAAATCCCTGGCCAGCACTTGGAACAGTAGCTTCGGAGTGCTACCGCCTGAAAGCGAGACGGTGATTTTGTCCTTCGATTGGTTGTTGATCCACTCGCAAAGGTATTTTGCGAATTCAGCGGCGACGGCAGGGTTGTCAGCGTAGGTTTTAATTTCAGGCATGCTTCGCTTCGTGTATCGAATCGGGTTGTTGGAACGCCGAAAGAAAATAACACACTGCACGGCTATGGTCCATCGCCGGTAGGCGACAATCGCGTGAATTGACTAACCCGACGCGCGAGCGAGGTGAGCCTGTAGGCCTCGCTCACGCGTCGCGTTAGAAAATGGTTAGACCAATATAGAACGCAGTGCCCTGCCATCAGAACTTACTAATTCGGTGGTGGGCTGATCGACGTCCAACCACCATCGACGACTAACGTCTGACCCGTAATGTGTTCCGCGGCAAGGGAAACAAGGAACATTCCGGCGTTTGCCATATCGGACACAGTGCCCGTTCGGCCGCTGGGGGTGATGCGCGACCAAGTGTTTTCATAATTGGGATCCTCCAAAGTTCGATCGACAACCGTCGCGCCCGGAGCGATCGCGTTGACACCAATTCCAGCACCGGCCAATTCCACTCCTAGATTCCTGACCAGCATACCGATCGCACCTTTGGTCATCGAATACGCGGTGCAGTTGGGATGAAACTGAATGCCCGTCACCGAAGACATCATCAATATCCTTCCACCATCTCCCTGATTGATCATTTGTCGCGCGGCGCGCTGAGCGAGGAAGAAACTACCTGCCAGATTCACATTGACGACGCGTTGAAAATCTTCAGCGCGATAGTCAAGAAAACTCCCAAACGGGCTGATGCCCGCGTTGGCGATCGCAATGTCCACGCGACCCAATTCGGATACGGCGGTCGAGACGATCTTTTCAATTATGTCCAAATCACCAGCGTCACCAACCACGACCTCGCACTTTGTGCCGCGTTGGCGCACTTGTCCGGCAGTCGCCTCGGCCGCCGCGGCGTCAACGTCGTTAAGAACGATCGATGCACCAGCAGAGGCCAGCCGTTTAACAAACTCACGACCAATTCCTGTAGCCGCCCCGGTCACGACGGCGACTTTTCCAACAAATTCACGGCCTAAATGATCTTCTGACATTTCGTTTTCCCAAACCCTTGGTAGCGTTTGATTCACAAACTTGCACAACCGTAGCCATGGCTACACGCAATGTAGCATATGCTACGGATGAAGGAAGTGGTAAACTGAGAATCAAGGCCCCGCCGGGCTTAAGTCACACTATTCTGGCCACCGAATGACCAAGAAAACTCCCAAAACCACATCAAAAAAATCAAAAGAACGTTCTGAGCCACATGCGCGCACTCGCGCAGCCCACGCGCAAGAGACGGCTGAAGATTACGTTGAGGCCGTTTTTGACACGGTCCAAGAAAAGGGGGAGTGCCGAGTGCTTGATTTGGCACGGCACTTCGCTGTCAGTCACGTGACGGTATCGAGGATAGTAGGTCGATTAAAGCAAGAGGGTTTGCTGGAAACCGCGCCTTACCGCCCCATCACTTTGACAGCCAAAGGAAATCGACTGGCCAAGCGGTCTAAGAAACGCCATCAGATCGTGCTGGAGTTTCTCTTGTCGCTGGGCGTTGACCAGAAGACCGCTGAAATCGATAGCGAGGGCATCGAGCACCACGTCAGCGAAGCGACACTTGCCGCAATGAAGCGGCACTTAAAGACCAGACATTGATCGCCCAACGAAAACCTATCGCTTCCTAAAGCTTGCAGTAATTTGTGTCTTCGGTCAGTTGGCTGCACGGATTTCGCCAAGTAATTTCTTCCGGTTCGATCATGTCGTTGGCAACCAGCGGTCCCCAAGTCCCGGCCGGATAACCAAACACAGGGATCGAATCATCGTTCTTCCAAGCATCGAGAATCGGTTCAACGAAATCCCAAGAAGCCTCCACGCTATCACCGTGCGCGTAAAGGGTTGCATCGCCCTTCATACAGTCCAGCAACAATCGCTCGTAGGCCTCGGGAACATCGCCTTCTGCCAGATCGCTGTAGTGAAAATCCATACCAACGTTCTTCACTTTGAAACCCTGTCCCGGCACCTTCATCCCGAACTTCATCAACAGCCCTTCATCCGGTTGAATTCGGATTACCAATTGATTGTGTGTCTGAGTGAAATTGTCTTCGTGGTTAAACAGTCGGTGCGGCGGATCTTTGAACGTGATCGCGATCTCGGTGACCTTGGTCGGCATGCGCTTGCCCGTGCGAATGTAAAACGGCACGTTCGACCATCGCCAATTGTCAATGTAAAACTTGAGCGCGGCGTAAGTCTCCGTCTTGGATCCATCTGGAACTCCTTCTTCGTCGCGGTAGCCCTTGACCATTTCGCCCAACATATTCGAGGACATGTACTGCCCTCGAATGGAATACTTGGCAACGTCTGCTGGCTCGATCGGACGCAGCGACTGAAACAGCTTGCTCTTTTCGCTGCGAATTGATTCAGCGGTGGGCGCGATCGGAGGTTCCATCGCAACGTGAGCCACAATCTGCATCAGGTGGTTTTGCAACATGTCGCGCAAAGCGCCCGAGGTGTCGTAGTAGCCACCGCGATTGCCCACGCCAAGTGTTTCAGCAGAAGTAATTTCGACGTGGTGAATGTAGTTGCGATTCCAAAGTGGCTCAAAAACACCGTTGGCAAAACGTGTGACCAGTAGGTTCTGAACTGTTTCTTTGCCAAGATAATGATCAATGCGATAAATCTCCTCCTCGGGGAAGTGAGATTTCAGGCTATGGTTTAGGCTTTGTGCAGACTTGAGATCGTAGCCAAACGGTTTTTCGATCACCAAACGTCGATAGCCGTCGCCGTCGGAAGCGTTCAAACCGTGAGCGGACAGGAACGCAGGGATTTTCTCGTACAACACCGGTGGCGTCGACAAGTAAAAGATATAGTTGCCTTCGGTTGAAAAGTCTTTGTTCAGCGCCTCCAACCGCTCTGCGACTTTGGCGTAATCTGCTTCGTCATTGGTATCAATCGGTTGGTAGAACAACTTTCTGGCGAACGCAGCTTTGTTTTCGTCTGACTCGCCAGAGACGTCGAAAAGATCGTTGTCCAAAAACGCTTTGTCGCGAAAATCGTCGTCGGAAAGTTTGCTGCGACTGACACCTAGAATCGCGAAGTTTTCTGGCAGCAGGCCGCACCGGAACAGGTCGTAGACCGCCGGTACTAGTTTACGTCTGGCAAGGTCGCCAGAGGCACCAAAGATGACCAAGATAAGCGGCTTAATTTCTTCTGGTTGCACGGTCATTGATTCGACGTTTCGTCATTCAAAAGTTTTGTAGAAAAAAAATGATCAATGGAGGCTGTTCTCAATCGGACGTAGCCGATCTCGCACGAGATTGGAGTGCCTGTTCAGGCGGCGTCCAAAGCTTTTCAGCTAAGGCCACTGAAAACTAAATTACGACTTCGCGCCCTAGCTCTCGTCGGACAATCACCCATTGGCCGGCGTGCATCATCCAGTGCGCTCCCAACATATTGACCACCGCACCAATGTTCTTTGCGTAGGCCTGCATACTTTCGGGAGCCGGTTTGTCGAAATCAGCATCGGAAATGCCATCGATCATCTTGAGAATCGCATCGCCCTGTAACTTGGCGATCTCCATCAGCTGGCTGTGTGGCACAAACGCTGAAGCTTCATCGCTGGAGGCTGTTTCTTTGGAGTATTTTTCGGCGAAACCTTCGGGCAATGCTGGGACCGCACCCTCCACGCACGCGCTGGCCATTCCATTCTCAGACGCAATAATGTGGCCGACCTGCCAGTTGACGTGATTGCAATCGGGGTGCGGACGCTTCATGGATTCTTCATCAGTCAGATCGCCAAGGTATGCTCCGCAAACCATTTGCGACGTCTGATAGTTGTTTTTTAAAGCATCACGAATGTCCATGATCTTTTCCCGAAAAAGAATTAAATGGTTTTGTCTGCGCGACCTGCAAATGTATCCGACTGCTCTAACAGAGCTACCAGCGACGCGCTACAGATTTATTGTACGGCGTCGGCACTAAACGTCGTAGGTGGTAGACGACGTTGTGCCGCCGCGCCCTGTCCAGTTAGTATGGAAAAATTCGCCACGCGGTTTGTCGACTCGCTCATACGTGTGGGCTCCGAAGAAATCGCGCTGTGCCTGTAGCAGGTTCGCTGGCAATCGTTCCGTACGATAACCGTCGTAGTACGCTAGGGCCGCGCTGATCGCCGGCATTGGAATGCCCAACAACGCAGCCTGCGATACGACTCGACGCCAAGAAGCCTGAGCATTTTCGACAGCCTTTTCGAAGAATTGATCCAGCAGCAGATTTGTCAGCCCCGGATCTTTTTCAAATGCGTCGCGGATGTTGTTCAAGAACACGCTGCGAATAATGCAGCCGCCACGCCACATCAGCGCGATCCCACCATAGTTGAGTTTCCAATCGCGTTCGTCGGAAACGGCACGCATCAATTGGTACCCCTGAGCATAAGACACGATCTTCGACGCGTACAACGCTTGTTCCAGGTCGGCAACCATCGTCGCTGTGTCGCCTTCAAATTTCGTGCCGGGGCCGTCAAGCACTTTTGATGCGGCAACGCGCTCTTCTTTCAATGCCGAAATACAGCGCGCGAAGACGGCTTCGCCAATCAACGTCAACGGCTGGCCAATGTCCAAGGCTTCGATCGCCGTCCACTTGCCGGTACCTTTTTGGCCAGCACGGTCCATGATCAAGTCGACGGTGTGCTTGCCAGTCTCTTCGTCTTTGTGACCGAAGATGTCGCGTGTGATCTCAATCAGATAACTATCGAGGACGCCTTCGTTCCATTTAGAGAACACACCGTGGATCTCCTCGTTGGACATCTCCAGACCGTCCTTCATCATCTGGTACGTTTCGCAGATCATCTGCATGTCACCGTACTCGATACCGTTGTGCACCATTTTCACGAAGTGACCTGCACCACCACTACCAACCCAATCGCAACAAGGCTCGCCCTGATCGGTTTTGGCACTGATGCCTTGAAAAATATCTTTCACATGCGGCCACGCGTCAGGGTTTCCACCCGGCATGATCGATGGGCCTTTGAGGGCTCCTTCTTCGCCGCCGGAGACTCCCGTTCCAACATAGAGAATGCCTTTTTCTTTAAGCTCGTCAGTGCGGCGCACGGAGTCGGGAAATTCGCTGTTGCCGCCGTCGATGACAATGTCACCTTCCTCGAGGAACGGCAACAAACTTTCAATCACAAGATCGACTGGACGACCGGCCTTGACCATGATCATCACGCGCCGCGGACGCTTTAGATTTTTAATCAGCTCTTCTGGAGAGTGGACACCAATGATCGTTTTGCCGGCGGCCCGACCAGCGATGAAATCATCAACTTTTGAGGTGGTACGGTTGTAGACCGCCACGGTGAAACCCTTACTGGCCATGTTGAGAACGAGGTTTTCGCCCATCACGGCGAGGCCGATCAGGCCAATGTCTGCTGCTTCTGACAACTGTCTGCTCCTGTGAGAAAAATGATGCCGCCAAGTATAATGATATCCACCGAAATGGTAAGCATCTCAAAGACGCCCGCACGCGATTTCCCGGCAAGTTTGCCTATTGGTTCACTAATGGTCGCCAAAGAATGGTCGTTGGAGAGATAGAAGCCATCAGGCATCACCCCTAGGGCACTCACTTTAGAGTTTCATCATTCACCTTAAGCCGCTCTTAAGGTCGCTTCGTAGCAACGATTGCTTTGCGAAAGCCGATCTTCCAAGAGATTGGAAAGTTCGCTCGTCAGGCATCCAATGTGTTGCGACTTTGGCTGGTCTAACAAGCTAAGTTTTTCGGCGAAGGTTACATGAGAGAGCCGTCGAGCGCCGCCCTGACGAAGTTGGCGTGAAGAAGATAATTGGCTGCAGAGGCCAGAGCAGCTGGCAAACACAAACTAGTGCTTCATCCAGGTTTAATTTTCGGGTTGCCGGTTCTCTCTTGAAGCGTAACGGCGCAAGCCGTCAGGTATAAATACCAATTGATAAACGGTAGGGACCGGAGAGCTCGCGCCCTTTCGCTTTCATCCAAACCCTAATTTCAAATCTGGATGAGGCTCTAGTGGTTTGTCAGGGATGGAAGTTAGAGTGTGTCATCGTAGCCGGAGTCGCCAGACTTCGGTTTTATACTGCTGAACTGAATTCTGGCGAATCCAGCTACCCTAAAATCAAATGTTGACAGACCACTAGTTTGCCGATTTTTCTGCGGCAGTATCGGTCTTGGGACTTTTGTAAAGGCTCTTATGAGCTTTGATCTGATCCTTTTGCTGTTTGTCGTCGTAGGTCAGACGAATTCGCTCGACGTCGCTCAATCTTCTGAAAAACGCGTCAAGCACAATCGGATCAAAACGCGTCCCACGTTCGGAAAGCATGATCTCCAAACACTTCTGCATTGGGAAGGCTGGTTTGTAAGGGCGTTCGCTACAAAGGGCATCGTAAACGTCAGCCACACAACAGATTCTTCCTTCAATTGGAATTTGGTCACCTTTGAGCTGTTTTGGGTAACCTGTGCCGTCCCATTTTTCATGATGCGTCCTAGCGATCAAAGCAGCCAGCTCTAACATCGGAGAATCGACGCCGTCCATTATGAAACCGCCAACGTCAGCGTGCTGACGAACGACCTCGCCGTTGAACTCCGCCAGCGGCTCCATGATCTCACAGCCCAGTGAACAGTGTTCCTTCATCACTTCGAACTCTTCCTTGTCCAGACGCCCCGGGTTCAAAAGTATCGCATCCGGAATCCCGATCTTTCCCACATCGTGTAGCTGGGCCGCCAATTCGATTTGGCGACAGTAATCCTTACCGAACCCAAGCTCTTCGGCGATCACACCGCAGTACTTCCCCACTCGGATAACATGAGCGCCTGTCTCATTGTCGCGGTATTCGGCCGCACGAGCCAGACAGTAAATGATCTGCTCACGCGATCGCTCGATCTGCTTTGTTCGGTTACGAACCTGACGCTCAAGTTCAATGGCGTAGTTCGACAAGTGATCATGGTGGCGTTTGACCATCAGCGCGTTCTTGACGCGTACCGTCAGATCGCTCGGATCGACCGGCTTTGCCAGAAAGTCCGTTGCTCCCAAACGCAACGCGTCGCGTTTCACTTGATTTTCTGATGTAGCACTTAGAATAATGAAAGGAATGTGCTGAAATTCGGTTTCGCGCTGTCGATATTTGAGCAAATCTAACCCCGTCAGGTGCGGCATCATGATATCCATCAGCACCACGTCCGGCTTCTCTGTCTTAAGTGCTTTGACGGCCTCGCGCGGATCGGTGATGGTAATGAAGTTATGATAGCCCTCGGTCGCGAGGAACCTCTTCACAACGCGAATCACCAAGTGCTCATCATCGATGATCATGATCTTAGAATTCAGCGTTGCGTTTTCGGCGTCCGCATACTGTTCGGCGGCAAGATCTGCTTCGGCTGTTACGCCTCCGGCCTCGTTAGAAGCAACACTACCTGTTGCAGCACACAGGTCAGCGGCAGTGTCGATGTGCGGGTCAGAATTCACGGAAGGTTCCATCAAGTTGCTCGAAAACACAACAAAGGGATAGGGAGGGAGGCTCAGGCCATGCGAACGTTCACATGTCTAGACCGCTAGGAGGATGTCATCGTTTCCTCTATCGAAATAGCAACCACAAAACTGAAAGAGCACTCATTTGCTTAAAGACGTTTTCTGATCTGAAGTGAACAAATTGGCGATATTGCTGACTTTGAGGCTTAAAAAAGAACTTCGCCCTCCGGCGCTTCCTAATCACTGCCTACGAAAAAAGACGCGCACCTTGAAAAATACAAAGCACGCGTCTTTTTTATGCGTCGGATCTGGCTTCTTGAGCGTCAGTATCGATAAGTGGAGCCGAAGGGAGTCGAACCCTCGACCTCTTGCATGCCATGCAAGCGCTCTCCCAGCTGAGCTACGGCCCCGTGTGCGTTGACAGTGTTCTCACCGAAACAGGGCAAGCCAATACCCTAAAAATCCGGCTTTCTGTTGACGGAGGCTTGTTTTATCGGCCTCTATTGAGCATGTCAACAGGAAGCTCCATTGCTCGCCAAAGGTTCACCCAAGAAATATGACGTGAACCGCAATCTTCAACGGTTAGACGGCCTTGCCAGTCTCTCCAAAAGGCTTCAGCACCCATACTCTTCCGCAGCTAGATTTTCAGGTGGGTGGTTTTTGGAGGGAAAGCGGTAGGGCAGGTTCTTCACCTGCCAAATCTAAGCCAAATCTAAGCCATCTACGCCGTTGGCAGGTAAAAACCTGCCCCGCGAGAATAACTCCGTCCGAAGACTAAACACCGATGAAATATTGATCTTTGATTGGAGAGAACTGATAACAGCGCATGCCCTACTGATCTGAATTGGCTTCAAAACAGGGATTTCGAAATGCCCATGCTCGCATTCTGGGCGAGCAATCAGTAGATTTTTCACGAAAGCCCACAGGTTTTGCTGCATCCACCGCAACCCCTGAGGAGAATCTTAATTCCGTTTTCGCCTATTTTCGCTTACTGACCGAAGGTTGAACGAAAACCGGAAGTTGGATTTTGCGTTTGCTGCGGAAAAGCCTGTCGAGAATTGGCGGGGTTTGTAGGATTGGCAGGATTTGGCGTTGCAGGATTGGTCGCGCCCGCTGCAAACGTCTGGGGAGCATTCTGCACTGCTGGAGCAGCCGGACTGGTTCGCGCTTGAGCTGCCTTAAGCTGCTGCTCTTGATCATCGATCAACGCCATCAGCAACTTGGTGATGCACAGCTTATTCATGCTTGTGTTATGATCGGCCGCTTCTGCCTTAAGGGATTCATGAAGACTTTCGGGAAGCCGAACTGTAATCACTTTAGTGGCTTCATTTTTACCGCTAGAGGGTTTCTTCGTTCTCAAGCTGGCGACTAGATTTTGGATCTCCGTGAACTCTGGCGACTGCTCAAAAACCGTATAGTCTTTTTGCTCAGGGAATACGCTGCGGGCGGCGCCACTGACGCCCAATGTTTCCCTGAAAAATGTCACCCAGTCGGGACGGCGAGCATGCAGCTCTCGGGCTACTTGCAACACTTTTTGACACTTGGCTTCAAATCCGTCTGCTACCATTGATTCGTTCACTTGGAACTCCTTTTGCATTAATTAGCTTGTTGAGCTAGGGTCGGTTCATTCAATGAACGCCAGTTCAAGCTGTCGGCTCAACCTCAAGTCGAACAGGCAGCTGGACCGGTCGAGCGAAGTGAAACTTGCGTTCTTTGCCTCCATCATTTCCCAGCGACAAGCGCACGTAAGTAATGTCATGCTACTGCTTGCATTACGCCAATTTTGCCCACATGCAAAAACAGAAGGCACCAACGCCCGAAAACCGGGCAGAAAAAACCTGCCTTGTTTTTGTGCAGCCGCCATGGTCGCAAATACCAAGTGTCTATTTGCTTGCATCGGCCAAGTTTGGCTAAAGAACGGGCGTCTGCTGGCCGGGGAATTGAAGATAACGCAGCCTTGGGGCGACTGGGTGATTTAGGGCCTTTGTTTTGATTCTGACTACCAGCGGTGCTGGCTTGCTGTCAGCATGCACGCCTTACTCGCGCGGGCCGTGGCCAACCCGCGGTTCGGCGTAGCGCATAAAAAAGCCAGATGCTAGCGACTAGTGCTAGCATCTGGCGCTTTCCAGATCACCTAAATAGGGATGCCTTCGACCGAGAGGCGGCCGCTCGCTCTTGAAGTGTAACGTCGCAAGCCGTCCGGCATAAATACCAATTGATTAACGGCCGGGACCGGAGAACTTGCGCCCTTTCGCATTCATCTAAGTCCTAGTGGTTTGTCAGGGATGGAAGTTAGAGTGTGTCATCGTAGCCGGAGTCGCCAGACTTCGGTTTTATACTGCTGAACTGAATTCTGGCGAATCCAGCTACCCTAAAATTAAATGTTCACAGACCACTAGATCAAGAAT
>CALHPU010000047.1 GCA_938036435.1 uncultured Pirellulaceae bacterium
ACAGTTTTGCGGGCGATGTAAGGACCATTGGGTGCCGGTGCCCCATGCCTTACAGCTGGTTAAATCGTTTTGCTAGCCAGAATCCAGACACCGCCCAAAACAGGCGCATCCCCTATTCGAAGCGCTCGTTGGACCCATCGGCGGCTAAAGGCCGATGCTGAATGATGGAGATCTGCGCGTGTTTCCACTGCGTGGCGCTGTTCTCTCACTTCACTTCTTGCGTTACTCGAGTGTCGGGATCGCATTGGCTTTTAAAAGGCGAACAATTGAGCAGCCAGAACAGGCTTTCAAAAAAGTCCCGACTTGCCGTTTTGATTTTCATTACGTGCACGTTGAGTTCGATTGCGCTTTGGGGCACTGGCGTACCGGCGGCCACCGCCTACCAAGAATCTTTTCCCGTTGTCGTCAACAATCGGTTCGCAGCCCCGCAAGCCCCCAGCTCCAAAGTTTTCCATAGTCGTTTGTCTGGTTTTGGAATCCCTTTTCGAATCAACAACCCTGACGGCAAATTTATTGAAGTGCAGTTGTACAAATCGGTTGACCAAGGACGCAGTTGGGAGTTTCATGACCGGCAGCAAACCAGCGGCTCCGAGTTCCCTTTTAAATCCGATGGTGAGGGCGAGTACTGGTTCGCCATGAAAACGCTCGATCGTGACCGTAGGCTGTTGCCCGAAGGCGATCCGAGTGCCGAACTGAAAGTCATAATTGATCTAACGAAACCCGAACTCGAGTTTGCGGTCAAAACTGATGCGGCCGGTCGCATCGTCTGCCAATGGCGAGCGTCAGATCAATTCTTGGACCAATCCGCCACACAGTTGCAATACCGCGTCCAGTTCACCAACAGCACCGAGGCCAGCCAACCGGGCGTCGGTTCTCAATGGGAGGATGTAGCGCTCAACCCACCGGCTTCGGTGCCCGGCGGCATTTACACTGACCAACTCGCGTTCTGGCCCGATACATCGGCCACGAATATTCAACTGCGTATGGCGGTCAAAGATAAGGCTGGTAATTTTGCCATGGCCACGCGTCAGACTGTCGTTCGGGCCCCAGCGTGGCGAGCCAGCAGTCGATCGACAGCGCGGCCAACGGACCGGCAGGCCACCGATCCGGGAAAAGTCAGCTCGCCGGAGCGTGTGCGTTCGATGAAGTGCAACGATGGATCTTGCGAACTGAAACAAGAGGCTTCGGAGTCAGTGGTTTGGAAAAACGCTTTCTATTCCAAACTTCGCAGCCAAGAGAATGAGCGACTTCGGCAGCAGACAACGGCCGCCGCGCAGCTTCAAAAACCAAACGTGCCAGCGATTCAGGTCGGTTCGGTGCCAGATTTCCAATCGCCACCAAATCCAGAAGGTTGGGTGATTAATTCTGGGTCCAAAGACGCAGGTCCTTCTGGGCGTACGGTCGTACCGCGACCTCTGGAAAGCGTCTCGCAACCCCCGACGCATCTACCAAGCGAATTCTCACCAAGCGAATCCTCACCAAGCGAATTCTCACCAAGCGAACTTTCGTCACTCCACGGGACGGCATCGGCCGCGCCGCCATCTCCGATGCCGCAGCGACATTCTCTGCCACAGCCATCAGCAAACGGTTACTCCGGTGATGTCTGGGAAAGTAATGTTCAGCGTTACGGCAGTGACACGCAAACGTCCGTTGGCACCACGCGCTCGCCGGACCATACCATGTTACCGATTCCATCGAGGTCCGGTCGAACAACGGGCCCCGCAGATCAGGTGCCTGCCAATCCGAGCACGTTCGAAGCCCGTGGTGATGCGGTTGTAAGCTCTTCCAGCACGCAGTTCCCCCTCAATCAATATCAGGGGTTGGCTCATGGAAAGCCGCCGGTCAATCCTGATGCTCAAGTCGCTCCCGGAGTTCCTCCATCGATTTTTCAATCCCTATCTCGAACCGCATCCTCCGATTCGGCCAACGCGCGTTCTGCTGATCGCGCCCGAGCCTTTCAATCAGGATTTACTCGACCCGGCCGCAACAGCGAAACGGACCAGCGGACAGTTGAGACCCGGCTCGCCAAACGTTCGGCCAACGTCGGGCATCCTTCGGTCAATGGTCCGACCAAATCCAACACGCAAATTATCAGCACCAGACGTTTTCGTTTGAGTTATGACATCAACGCGATCGATCCATCGGGCGTAGGCAGAGTTGACTTGTGGGCCACCGAGGATCAGGGACGTAGCTGGCAGCTGTGGGGTAACGATCCTGATAGAACCAGCCCGTTTCCTGTCGAGGTGAAAAATGAAGGGTTGTTCGGTTTTCGCGTGGTGATCCATTCGCGCGATGGGCTGACCGGAGAGGGCCCCTCCAGCGGTGACGACGCAGACATGTGGGTGCGCGTTGATACTCAGTCTCCCCTGGTCCAGATCACGTCAGTTCCCTATGGCCGCGGCAAAGAAGCAGGGCGATTGCTGATTAACTACCGCGCGGCTGATCCTTTCTTGACGCTGCGTCCGGTTCGAATTTCATACAGCCGATCGCCCGAGGGACCATGGACGATCATCGAGGATAACTTGCGAAACGAGGGACGCTATCTGTGGAAAGTCGATCGGGCTGTCCCCGATCGGATCTTCTTGCGAATTGAGGCGATGGATCAAGCGGGCAACACGGGGACGCATGTGCTTTCGCAGTTCGTCGATGTCTCCGGACTTGTCCCGCGCGGCACCATTCGCAGCGTCGAACCGGTGGGTGTCAGGTAGACGAATTAACCTCTGTCGAACTTCGCTACGCTATGGCCAATCATCCGATCTTTGCTCCGACGTTCCATGGAAAGATAGCTCGGGTCAAACAGTTACTCGACGAAGACTCGTCCTTGGTCAACGTTCTCGATGCCAAAGGTCTCACGCCGTTGCATGTGGCAGCCAGTCGCGGGCACGGTAAGGTTATACAATTGTTGCTCGATTGCGGCGCGGACATCACTGGTTTGCCCGCAAAAGAAAAGTGGACGCCGCTTGTATTTGCTGCTTACCGGGGACATTTGGAAGCGGTAAAAGTTCTGGTTGAAAACGGAGCGGGTGTAACGGTGACCGATGGTAATCCGATTCACTTTTCCGGTCAGCGCAAACACAAGGAAGTCTGCCGATTCTTGACCCAGCACGGTGCCGTTGATGATTTGTTCGATTTGGACGATAAAGATGTTGTACAACTTTTTCGCGGCGCCTACAGCTATGACCCGGACGCGGTCGAGCAAGTGTTGACGCGCCGCGGGGAGCTTGTCGACTGCCGAGATAAAAACGGTCGGACACCGCTGCATGAGGCTTGTACCAATGGCGATACGAAAACCGTAAGTGTGTTGCTGCGTTTTGGAGCCGATGCCAACAGGAAAGATAAATCTGGCCAGACTCCCGTCGATCGTGCGAAGTCTCACCGTCAGCATGCAGTAACAAAGATTCTCGTTAAACACCTTAACGGCCAGTAAGATTACACTGTCACGTCACATCTAGGGAACTTGGGGCCAAACTGCCCGATCTGACGAGCCGTTTTTTGGCAATCATGGTGACTTCCCTCCAAGGAAATCGGGTTGTTGATCGTATACTGAGTCTACCTCTCCTTCCTCCTCAGATCGCAGGGCAAAAACATGGCTACTGGGCGCTCCAATAAATGTTCTCGATTATCGTTTGTTTTTTTCGCTTTTTGCGATTCCACTGGATCTCGTTATCTCGATGGTCAGCTTTGCAAATGGGCAACTCCCTTTCCAAGGGGTAAATTTATCCGGCGCTGAATTCGGATCGCAGACTCTTCCGGGGACGTTACCGCGTCGGTGCTTTTTTATTAATTTCCCATACACAATAGAGCTCTTATGTTTGTGACCTCTTGGCGGTTCGGCCAACTCATTCAGTTTGGCGTGCTTGTTATTCTTGCGGTTCTATCTTCTCCGGTGCTCTCGCAAACGGTGCAGATTGATCCCGGTTCGGCCATTGGCCCGAAGATTATTCGTGCAGGGTGGGACATCAAAGCGTGGCCGGCGCGGCTGAATACCGTTGGTGAAGCGCGGGGGCTGTATGTGGACGTCGATGCTAACTTTTTGCGAGTACCTTTCTTCCCGCAAGCCCATGCCGAAGACGGGTCCGTCGACGAGTCTCAGTACGATATCGAGCTCGATGCGATTCGTTCTGTCGTGGCCGTGCGGCCTGACGTTGAAATTTATGCGAGCGTGAAGCTCAATGGTGCAGCCACCTTTCCTGCGTGGGTCAACCAACAAACGACTGGCCGGCGGCAACGGGTAGGATTTTTGGCAATACTGTCCAGCGGCCAAACCCCGATCATTACAGCACCATGGTTGCTGACTATCTTCTGTATTTGAGAGACGAAGGTATTAAGATTGATTTTTTGGGTCTCAATAATGAAACCGAAGATGCAGTGCCTGTAGGGCGGTATATCGCGACCCATGATCAACTGGAACTAAAACTAGACTTCGCCGGGTTCACCGGAGACTTCCGTGATTTTCAGTATGTCGGGCCCGACACGTTCGGCCTTTCAGGGGCGAAAGGATTCATCGACACTCTAGGAGACGCCGGTAGGCTCGACACGATAGATTTCGTTGCCAGTCACTATTACCCTCAGCACGTCAGTGGACACGAGTCCGATTGGTTGGACCTCTCGAACCTTTCCGGAGGGAAGTCGCTGTGGCACACTGAATTACACATGCCGGGCAATACTGACGCGATTAATGATTTATCGCAAACGTTACGCGACTCACTTTCTGTTATGTTTGCGTCATTCCGCAACGGCGTGGACAGCTATATTTGGTGGGATTCAGGCAACAGCTTGAACCAAGTGCGCGATGTCATCAAGCGCGATGTCATGACCACCACGCTCGGCGCGACTCCCGTTTTCACAACGCCCTCCTATCAGGGTAAAGGTGATCCAGATGGCCAGCCACTTTATCAGGCTTTTGTTGAGGACTCTCGGGTGACGATGTGGATCGTCAATCCGGTTGGAACAAGGATTAATGTGCCGGTCAATCTGCTTGCCGGGCAAGTCGTTTCGGGGCTGTCAGGCAAATACTATCGCGCTCCAAATGGAGACAACAATTTGCTTTCCTCAGACATTGTGCCACTGGGATTTAATGTGGCGGCAGACGGAAACAGTTTCACAATCGATCACATTCCCGCGCAATCGGCTGCGGTCGTAAGTTTTGAAATGGCCGATCCCGGTTTCTTCGATGGCAACCCCGGGTTCACGGGCACAGACGGTAACCTCAATCCGATCACGAATTACCGAAATGAACCGCCAGTCGTTTCAGGAGCGGTCGGAGATATCACAGTCGATCTCGTTGGGGGGAATCTCAACAATGCGGGGATTGCCAGCAAGCAGAGCATTAACGAGTTGTTTGCTGATTACAATGGCGGCAGCTTAAGCGAAACCGACACCGTCGTGTTGACGTTTGATTATCAGAGCGTTGGAGACATCACGCAAAACGGGATGGAGATGGGCGTGTCTCCCAACGGGACCGGTTTTCGGCCTACGGGGAACCTGTTGTTTGTGATCGATGATAACGGTGCGGCCAGCGGTATGTCCTCTGGCAATGTGTTGGGAATTGGCGCAAACGACGCGGGTTTCGGATTTACCGAAGCGAGTCTTTCAGACGGATTGACCGTTACCTTGACAGCGACCGTCGATGGTTTCACCTTCGATTTTTCCGATGTTATTGTGTCGGGAACCGGTGAGACGACCGCATCCTTTTCCGGTAGTTTCACAGGGACTCAATTTCTCGATATTTTTGGCAACGGCCATATGTACTCAACCACCCAGCGCGGATCTCCTACCCCGCAAGGAGCTCCCACGGTATTCCAAGAGTTCAGTATCTTCGTCGATGAAGACTCCGTGGTGCCGTTTCTGTTGGGTGATTGCAATCAAGACGGGATGGTGGACTTTATGGACATCGCGTCGATGATCGATTTGCTAACAAACGGTGTTTATCTTGAACAAGCTGATTGCAACCAAGACGGCTCAGTTGACTTTTCAGATATCTTTCCGTTTATTAATATTTTGATTTCAGGCTAGGCTAGCGTCACTCACTTTGGGCCATTGACACCGATTTAGCGTAGCCGAAGTGAGTGTCAGTGGGCAGACGTAAACTACCGCCAGTTAGTTGTTGTTTTTTGAGTAGACACTCACACGCACGTCATCAAAATTAACTTTGCCCGTGGCGCCGAAGAGTCCAATTCTCACGATCGCCTCGCGCGTGGCAATTGGCACGCGTACTTGTGGTTTGGTCAATTGAGTCCACGGCGAAGTTCCGACAATCGGTCCAAGGTAGGTCGTGGAAAGGTCTTTTCGTTGGGCGTTGTAAAACGTGATGGCTGCGACGGGCACATCGTCGGGACCGTTGCCCTGAATCACATTTTCACTGGCGATTCGTACCGAAAACGAAATCGCGGGTACCTGCCTGCCGTCGATCGCGACCCCCTGCATCACATGCGCGTACTGGCCGGGAACTTCGTTCTCAAAGTGAACGTAGTGCGTGCCAGCAGGAGAAAGTCCTTCGACCACTTCCATTTGTCGCTGGTAGTACCATCCTTTGGCAAACCCGCCTTCGTCGGCTCCCTCTTCGAAACTGCCGTTGATCAGCGAGGGGTTGGCCGGATCAGGTTTGATTTTGCGATTGTCTTCGGCCTCGCCAGTCATTGGCACAAACAGCGTCGGTCGCAGGGCCTGTTGAACCATTTCGCCATCTTTCTTGATCAACTGATATAGCGTTTGTTGGTGGCGCTCGCCAATCGGGACGACAATCATGCCGCCGTCTTTCAGTTGATCGACTAGAGGTTGAGGGATGTTTTCTGGAGAGCAAGTTACGATGATTTTGTCAAAGGGCGCGTGCTCTTCCCAACCTAGGTAACCATCACCGATCTTGGTGAACACGTTTTTGTATTTCAGTTTCTTGAGTACCTTGGCGGCACGTAACCCTAGCGGTTCAACGATTTCGATCGAGTAAACTTCTTTGACAAGTGGACTAAGGATGGCGGCTTGATAGCCACTGCCGGTACCAATCTCAAGGACTTTGTCAGTGGGTTGCGGGTCGAGCGTCTCGGTCATGTACGCCACGATAAACGGCGAGGAGATCGTTTGTTTGTGACCGATCGGAACGCCCGCATCGAGATAGGAACGCACGCGCATGTTTTTTGGGACGAACTCATGCCGCCGAGTGGCTTTCATGGATTCGATCACGCGTGGATCGGTAACGCCGGCTTTGATTACTGCCGCTTCGACCATTTGATGTCGGGCGATCTCCCATTTGCGTTCGGCCGATTGAAATGCCCAACAGTGGGCGGCGAAAAACAATACGAATAATCCGCCAGAGATAAATGGAAACAACAAATGGCGACAGCGGATTGTCGAAGATCGCATATCTAACATGTTTGATTCTTTGTGTTTGCCTTGATGGTGATGGCCGTTATCCAATCGCCAGCGACGATGAATTAGAGTATTGTAGGCATGGTTCGCAGTTTTCTGTAGCCGAAGTCGCAAGACTTTGGAAAGCCACCAAGCAAATTTTCCAAACGCTTGCGATTCTCCAATTCCTACTGAAGTACGATTTTTAATGAACGAGTTCCAGCTTCATAAACCCACGATCGCGTTCGTTGCTCCGCTTGTCATATTTCTCGTGATTGTCCAGTTCTATCCTAGCTTCGCCGGCGAACAGCAGCTGGCCACTGACGCTGTTTCGCAAGATACAATCACATACATGTTTATGTTGGTCGCGCAGGTTATTGTCGCCGCGAGTTTGCTGTTGTACTTTCGGCCAATTTATCTCCGACACTTTCCTTTTAAATTTTCCTGGCTGAGTGTTGTGGTGGGCGTGGTCGGCATTGGCCTCTGGGTTGGGCTGTGCCATTTAGAAATTGAAAAAACGATCATGACAGCTATTGGTTTTGGGCCGTCGGGCGACGCGCGGCCGGCCTTTAATCCATTTGAGCATTTACCCAATACGATGTGGCGGATCGTTTTTTTGTTGCCACGGTTTCTCGTGCTGGCGTTGCTTGTGCCGCTGGTGGAAGAGCTGTTTTTGCGAGGTTGGTTGGTGCGGTATGTGGAAGATGTGGACTGGGAACCGCTTGCGCTATCAGGGCTTGGCTGGGCGGCGCTAATTGCGCCGACGATCTATGGCGTGTTGACGCATCCAACCGAGGCGATTGCCGCGATCGCGTGGTTCTCTTTGGTGACGCTGTTAATGGTCCGCACGAAAAATATCTGGGACTGCGTGGTGGCTCACGCTGTAACGAACCTGCTGTTGGGCGTCTACGTTATCTGGTTTGAGCAGTGGCAGTTGTGGTAGTCGACCGACGCTGCATGGGCAGTGTCGTCTGGAGTTGCGGTTGCATCGCCTCATTTCGACGCGCATACCACGCCGCCCGCAGGCCATTTAGCTCCATCGCGTTGTGATGTTGGGAGAAGACGTTGTTGGCGATCGCTGCCAAGAAAAACATTAACATGTTTTCCATAGGGATAATCGAGACTTCGTGGAACATGCCGTTGATGCAATGGCAACTGAGAAACACTAACAACAGCATGCCAAATCGCTGCCTCCAGAACGGTATCGTCGGGTCGGTCCAAGTAAGAATTGCGACGCGCGTGAACATGGCCAACATGATCAAAAATGCTCCCAATCCAACGAGCCCGGTTTCTGCAAGAAATGCCAGAAATACATTGTGCTGAAAGTAGCCTTTGGTTGCCGAAAGTGGTTGCTTGGACGTAGGGTCTTGTAGGTAAGGGTATTTCTCTCGAGCGTATTGCCCAAATCCGCAGCCCAACAGTGGTCTGTCTTCGAACATCCGTGCGGCTACCGTCAGGAATAGCGGACGCAGTTTGGCCGAGTTTTGCATTTCAGTGACGGTGACGTTGGTATCACGCTTAAACGAAAGTAGTTTTTCGCCAATGACAGGGAATAGCATGATTCCGACCAATGTAGCCGCGACAACCATGCCACCTTTGCCTTGTCGAGGTGCCGGAAGGAAAACGGCGAGGAAGCCCGCAACGACCAAGCCCAACCAGACACTACGGGTGAAGGTCGAGTAAACACCGATGCACATCAAAGCGGCAAGGCACAGAATAATGGCTCGACGTCGGTTGGAGGCGTTAGGCCACCACATCCAAAGGCTTACCAAACCAATCACTTGAAAGACGCCGTTAGAGACTGGATTCAAGAATGGACCGCGTCCGCGCCCAAGGAATTCGGTGAACTCCGGGTCCACGATGTATCGGGGGAAGACAAGCGCTCCCAATCCACGTGTTTCAAAAATCGCCGTGATCGCCAAATAGATTCCCAGTCCCGCCAGTCCGCCAGCAACCAGTTTTAGATTGGCGTCGTTGAAGCGCGAGTTTCGCACCACGAAGTAAAGTGCCAGCGGCATAAGATTGAAAAACAACAGCCGTGAAATAGGTAGATTCTTGAAAAATGTATAGTCATGAGTGATCGTGCTGAGAAACAAGACCGCCATGAGGGCCAGTATGCTGATATCAACGCGATTAAATACGAATACGGTCTCTCGCCGCGCTAAAACCATCACCAAGAATAGAGCGCACATTCCACCCAACAGCAGACGGTCGATCGTTATCGGGATTGGCCCGGGCATGCTGAAGAAATCGGGGCCAAAAACAGCGCCTGTCACAATCACCAAGTAACCAACAATGGGGAACAGGTGGTACTGACCGTCAATTTTTTGACGATACTTCAACCCCACCAACGACCAGACGATGGCAATGATCAATCCAAAAAATAACAACAGTATCATGGTCGCTTCGAAGATTGTTTATAGTGTGTGTCAGGAGATCGGTGGTCCGGCGAGTACACTTACCTATTGTTCGTCCTACCTCATCCGGAAAATGATCACCAAGAGATCGACAAGAAAAGTTCTGTTATGCAAAAAACCCAACCCAGTCTGCCCAATCCGCAGAGACCTTCTACCGACCCTTTTACCGGCCAGTTGGGTTGGAGATAGCAAAGAAAAAGGTCCCGACTTCTTAGTACCGAAGGCGGGACCTGATTCAAAGCAATTACCCGTCGGAAGGTATTTGAGCGGTTAGCATTTGAGCAGTTAGGCGAGTCAGGGCGTTTTTTTGATCGCGTTGACTCTGAAAATAGACGATCGCACTCAGCGTGCCAAAGCCAGGGACCATATCGAAAGTGCCATCACCGGTGCTGGCACTGAAGCGGCCAGATCCGGGCTCAATGGTTGAGTTTTGCGTGTCTCCGACGGGCAAAAGTCGTTGCAAATGACCGTTTTGGCGGCGAGGAATTTCTTTTGGGATGGTCTCTGAGCCCGTCAGTCAGCCGAAATCGACGTTGTTATTTTTCGACAACCGCGACAAGAAGAGGTATTTTCGCAACAACTATGTTGCAAAATAACAATCGCGCTTTCTGTAGATGAGCATCTGGAATAGGCTGCGATGTGTCCGGCGGGAGAATTTGCGGGGAAAGCCCGTGGGGCGAAGCTACCGGTTGATTTCGGTGTTTTCCCAGTAAAAACGGGAAATTCTCTTATTGCGGAATCGCAGAACGCCGTTAAGATTACGAATCAAATTTTGAAGTACCTTGTAGATAACTAACATCATTATTGGTAGGAGTTGGTCCCACGATTATTGGGGCCACATTTTTATGGCAATCACGAAAGAGAAAAAAGAAGAAATCGTCAGCGAATTTCGCAAGAACGACTCGGATACAGGGTCTCCGGAAGTTCAAATCGCGATTTTGACGACACGCATCAACAACCTCACCGAGCACATGCGGGCCAACAAGAAAGACTATTCGACTCGTCGTGGTCTGCTGGGAATGGTTTCGCGTCGTCGCCGGTTGTTGGATTACCTGCGTCAGATTAATCCGGATCGTTATCTCGATATCATCGAGAAATTGAACATCCGTAAATAACCGCTTTGTTTGTATCTCCCCATTGGTTCGCCGAACCTTGCGGAGAATATCTTTGAAATAAAGGAAATCATGGCACAACTGCTTTTGCTTTGCAGCAATTGGACATCCGAAGCTTGCTGTTCATTTCAGCCAGTCTCAGGTCCACGCCTCATCGCAGCAATTTGTGCTTGATTCCTCTTTGTAATCCGCCGGTACTTTTGTCGCCGGATTTTTTTGTTGTTTGAGCCGCATCTGGTTTGTGGCGTTTAGCTTGTTGGCGTATTGGTCCTTGGGGCGTTCGTCAGCGGTAATGGTCTGAAGCGGGACTTCAGGGCGACTATCCGCTTTCTGATTGGTTCCTCAGCACCATTGATCTCTGCTATTGCAATTGGCTTGTGCCGTTGCCGGGCAGATTGGGCGGGCAGCACGTGAAGTAAACAGTGCCTCCGCAGCCGCGTCACCTTTGTCGTTTTTTGTAGGAATAAGACTGTGAAAGTAAGAGTAGAAAAGAAAATTGGTGACAGTGTTCTGTCAATTGAAACTGGAATGTTGGCCAAGCAAGCCGCTGGTGCGGTTTTGATTTCGTACAACGAAACCGTTGTGCTAAGCACGGCTGCAACGGGAAAGCCGCGTCCGGGATTGGACTTCTTCCCGTTGATGTGTGATTACCGCGAGCGTACATGTGCTGCCGGTAAATTTCCGGGTGGATTTATTAAACGCGAAGGTCGCCCAACCACCAAGGAAACGCTGACCTCGCGACTGATCGATCGTCCGATCCGTCCTATGTTCGCCGAAGGGTTTAAAGACGAAGTCCAGTGCCAGTCGTTTGTGTTGGCCAGTGACAAGCAAACTGACGGCGATGTGCTGGCGATGAATGGTGCGGCCACGGCGTGCTACATCTCGGCATTGCCATTCGAAGATCCAGTTGCATCAACTCGAGTTGGCCGCGTTGACGGCCAGTTCGTTGGATTCCCAACTCACGAGCAGTTGGAGGAGAGCGACATGGACATCATTATCTCTGGTACCGAAGGTGCCGTGACGATGATCGAAGGATTTGCTCGCGAAGTTCCCGAAGACGAAATGCTGGCCGCGATTGAGTTTGGTCATGGCATCTGTAAAGAAGTCATCGGTTTGATGAAGGAGCTCGCGCAGAAGTTTCCAGTGGAGAAAATGAACTTCCAAGCTCCTGAGGATGACGGATTGCTGGACAAGCTGAAAGCTAAATACTACGACGCTTACAAGGAAGCGACGATCATCGCCGGTAAGCAAGATCGTGGTGCTGCCAAGAACGCACTGAAAGATAAGATCAAGGAAGAAATGATTCCTGATCCCGAGGCTGAAGGCGCGATTTGTGGCAAGGCCCTTTCGACGGCTATCCACGATTTGGAAGAGCGTGTGATTCGTGATTCAATTCTTGCCGGAGTGCGTGCTGATGGCCGCGATGGCAAGCAATTGCGTCCGATCGAATGTCACGTTAACACACTGCCGCGCGTTCACGGTTCAGCAATTTTCCAACGGGGCGAAACTCAGTCGCTGATCACGGTCACTCTCGGTACTGGCCGCGACGAACAACGCGTTGATGGGCTGATGGATGAGTACAGTAAGAAGTTCATGCTGGATTACAACTTCCCAAGCTTCAGCGTTGGCGAGTGTCGACCGATTCGTGGTCCCGGTCGTCGTGAAATTGGTCACGGTGCTTTGGCCGAACGTTCGATCAACCCGATCTTGCCTTCTCCGGAAGATTTCCCTTACACGATTCGAGTCGTATCGGACATCCTAGAGTCCAATGGTTCGTCTTCGATGGCAACGGTTTGTGGAACGACCTTGGGGCTGATGGCTGCGGGCGTTACCATCAAAAATCCAGTCGCCGGTATCTCCGTAGGGATGGTCAAGGAAGGCGACAAATACGAGTTGCTAACCGACATTCTGGGAAGTGAAGATCACTTCGGTGATATGGATTTCAAAGTGGCCGGTACTCAAATCGGGATCACTGGAATTCAGTTGGACCTTAAGATTCGTGGAATTAGCAGCGACATCATCAAAGCCGCACTGACGCAGTCACGTGAGGCACGAATGGATATTCTGCGAACGATGTTGACCACGATTCCTCGTCCGTCACAAGAGCTGTCGGATTACGCTCCACGTTTGTTGGTCACGCAAATCGATCCAGACAAAATCGGTATGCTGATCGGCCCCGGCGGCAAGAACATTCGTGGCATCCAAGAAGAAACGCAAACTGTCATCGAAGTTACCGAAGATGGTCGCGTAACCGTTGCCGGTACCGACGGCGAATTGGCTAAAATCGCTCTGCAGCGCATCGAAGCTTGTACCGCTACGGTTCAGATTGGAAAAATTTACGACGGCGTCGTCAGCAGCACGAAGGATTTCGGTGCCTTTGTTGAGATCTTGCCGGGACGTGACGGACTGTGTCACATCAGTGAGTTGTCCAGCGGTTACATCAGCGATGTCGGAACCGTTTGCGAAATCGGCGATGAAATGAAAGTCCTTGTGATCGACGTAGATGACAATGATCGCGTCAAGCTTTCGCGTCGTCAGGCGTTGGAGCAATTGGGGCTTGAGGATGAATTCGCCGACGACGAAGCTGGCGATGATGACGGCGGAGAGCGTCCAGAACGTAGCGAACGATCAGACCGCGATCGCGGTGGAGATCGTGGCGGACGCCCACCACGTGGCCGAAGCGGCGGCGGTGGTGGTGGCGGACGTGGCCGAAGCGGCGGCGGCGGTGGCGGCGGACGTAGCCGTAGCGGTGGCGGTGGTGGCCGAGGTCGCAGCGGTGGAGGTGGCGGCGGCGGCGGTGGCCGGCGCTAGTACGCTGCTTCAAGAGTAACTAAAACCGATGGGCATAATCGCCTATCCGGATACAATAGACGCCCGGCGACACAGGTTGCCGGGCGTTTTGCGTAGTGGTTTTCCGTTTTCGGTGCGAGCTGTTCAGTGTTAGACGTGCGGAGGTTAAGGTTATAATTTTGGGTAGGGTCAGGAATTCTCTTTTTTGAGCTGACCGAAAACCTCACACCGAAAACCTCACACCAGAAAAATGGACGATACCGACGATCTTGAAACGCTGCAGAAGAAGTACAGCGAACTGGCAACGCTGGCCGGATCGCTTGCGCACGAAATCAAGAACCCTCTGTCGATCATCCGCATGAATATGGAACTACTGGGTGAAGACCTAGAGGAACATCATTCGACCGTTGGGCGTCGAGCGATTGAGCGTGTCGATACGGTCAATCGACAGTGCGCCCGACTGGAAACAATGCTCAACGATTTCTTGCGGTTCTCCCGATTCAGTGGAATGCAGTTCACCGCCGGCAGCCTGAACGATCAGGTGGCCCAAGTGCTAGATTTTTATCGTAGCCAAGCTGCCAGCCAAGACATTGAGATCGTGCAGTATTTAGAAACAGATCTTCCCAGTATCAAAATGGATCCGCACACGCTTCAGGCGGCGTTGGTAAATTTGGTGAAGAACGCGATAGAAGCGATGCCCGACGGAGGCCAGCTACTTGCCCGCACTCGAATCACGCGCAGCGGCGTCGCATTGGATCTGATCGACACTGGGTGCGGCATGGAAGGGGAGGCCTTGTTGCGCATGTTTGAAGAATTCTATACCAGCAAAGACGCCGGCACTGGTTTGGGACTACCGACGGCCAAGAAAATCATTGAGGGGCACGGCGGCAGGATCAACGTGCAAAGTCAAAAAGGGCAGGGGACTCAATTTACTTTAGAATTCCCAACTCCCAAACGCATCAAGAAACAATCATAGGTCGCCAGCGTGAAGCTATTTCGAAATCTAAATCAGTTCCCCGAATCGCTACGGGGAGGCGCGTTGACGATCGGAAATTTCGATGGTGTTCACCGTGGGCATGCCACGATCATCAATCGGCTTAAACATTACGCCGACAAACTTTCAGCCGCGACGATTGTGTTTACATTTGATCCCCACCCTGTGCGCGTGTTGGCTCCCGAGCGCGCACCTGTGCCGTTGACGTGGACTAACCGCAAAGCCGATCTGTTGGCCGAACTGGGTGTGGATGTGGTGATCGCCTATCCGACAGATATGGAACTGCTTTCACTTACGCATCAAGAGTTCTTCAACCAGATTGTGGTTGATCAGATCGGCGTCAAAGCGATGGTCGAGGGGCCAAATTTCTTCTTCGGAAAAGACCGTGGCGGAAATGTGGCTACGCTGGCCGACCATTGCAGTGAAAACAATATCCAATTGGAGATCATGTCTCCGGTAGTGGACAATCCTGAGGACACAGAACTTATTTCCAGCAGCCGTATCCGGAAGCTGGTGACCGTGGGAGACGTCAACGCAGCAGCTGCAATGTTGACTCATCCGTATCGAATTCGAGGCATGGTAACTCACGGTATGGCGCGAGGTGCAAAGATTGGCTTTCCAACGGCCAATTTGGACGCGATTGATACATTGGTGCCCGCGGCAGGTGTTTACGCCGGACGAACTTGGATCGATGGCCGCAGTCATTGGTCGGCGATTCACATCGGTCCCAACCCAACATTTGGCGAAAACGTTCTGAAAGTTGAGTCTCACATCCTCGATTTTGAAGGATCCCTCTACGGACGGGCTATCGAGGTTGATTTTATCAGCCGTCTCCGGGATATTCTTGACTTCGGATCTCGGGAACATTTGCAGCAACAGCTTCTCAAAGACATTGCCGAGACCCGTCGAGTCGCGCGAAACCACCAATGACATCCAGTCATCGTAATGATCGCCCATCATAAATTCCCGGACCAAACGAAGTAGATACGATCATGCAAGTTGATTGGAAACGATTCAAAGAAGTCATCCAAGACGCCAACAATATCATTTTGACCAGTCACATTCGTCCCGACTGCGATGCTTTGGGAAGCTGTTTGGGGATGGCGGGTCTGCTTGAGGCACTTGGCAAAAAAGTACGCATCGTCTGCGGCCAAGCCGTTCCTGACAACCTCGGCTTTATCGATCCAAGTAAACGGATCATGTGTATCGGGAAGGATATCCAAGCCGAAGATTTGGCTGATGCTGATCTGCACATGATTCTCGACACTAGCGCTTGGATCCAACTGGGAGACATGGCTGAATTTGTTAAAGCGTCAAAAATTAAGACGATCATCTTTGACCACCACGTTGGCGAAGATGACATTGATGCCGAATTGTTTAAGAACACCACTGCCGAAGCCGTCGGACGGATGGTCGTCGAAGCAGCCGATTATCTCGGTGTGAAGATGACGCCAGAGATTGCGACTCCTGTGTTTGCGGCGCTGGCAACCGATACCGGTTGGTTCCGTTTTGGATCCGTCAAAGAGCATACGTTCGATGCAGCATCGAAGTTGCTAGCCGCTGGTGCCAAACCGGCCGAAATTTATGGACAGTTGTACGAATGCGAGACCGTGGGACGCGTAAGGTTGCGGGGAACCGTGTTGGCCCGTGTTCAAACCGAGCTCGACGGACGCTTGGCTCATACTTTTATCATGCCGGATGACTATGAGAAAACAGGTGCACTGCCGACCGATACCGAGGACCTAATCAATTTGGCTTTAGAGATCGAAGGCACTGTGTTTGCGGTCATTATGGTTGGACAGCCCGACGGCGGTTACAAGATGAGTTTCCGCAGTCGTTGTAAGTCGCCCGCAAACGAAGTGGCCGCTGAGTTCGGTGGTGGCGGTCACAAGGCAGCAGCTGGCGCGTTTATTGACAGCAATGATTTCGCAGAGGTGCAAGAGCGCGTTTTGACTCATGTCAGAAAAGTGTTGACTGCAGAATTCGCTTAATCGCCTCTGTTTCAAACTCGCATTGATGCACAGATGAAAGTAAACCGGTAACGAGTAATCCATGCCAGCCACCGTCTCCAGTGATCCTATCGCTCGTACTGGCAGTCCAGCGATCAAGTGCGAGGGTTTGATTAAGACGTATCCCGGCAAACCTCCAGTCGAGGCGGTGAGGGGGATTTCATTTGAGGTCCAGCAAGGCGAGTGCTACGGCGTGCTGGGGCCCAATGGAGCAGGGAAAACGACGACGATCGAGATTCTCGAAGGGCTTCTCGATGCGACCTCCGGCTCAGCCGAAGTGTTGGGAATGCGCTGGGGAAGCAATGATGCATCCATCCAGCATCGCATCGGAGTCTCCTTACAAGAGACGCGCTTAAGTGATCGATTGACCGTCGGCGAGATCGTATCACTCTTTCGTAGTTTCTACGCCAAGGGGATCACGCCTGAGGAAGCGCTGCGGCGGACGTCGCTGACGGAGAAAAAGAATGCTTGGTTCAAGACTCTCTCGGGCGGACAAAAACAAAGGTTGGCCGTCGCGACGGCGTTGGTTGGAGACCCGGATTTGATCTTTCTCGATGAACCGACGACCGGACTTGATCCGGGGTCTCGGCGCGAGCTTTGGGATATCGTGAAATCATTCGGAGCCGCTGGCAAAACGGTTTTGCTGACCACCCACTACATGGAAGAAGCGGAACAGCTGTGCGATCGAGTGGCGATCTTTGACGCGGGCAAGATCATTTGCGAAGGACCACCTCGTGAACTGATTCGCGCTTTGGGCAGCGAACATGTTGTTGAGTTTTCAACAGACCGCCCAATTGAACAGAGTGTGATCGACCAGTTGAATAAAATTCCTTCGGTGGATCAGGTAAGTTCTACTCAAGCAGATTGCCGAATGTCCATTGGCCAACCGCATATCGTTTTGCCGGAGTTAATTCGCCAGTTGACTGATCAGAATTATGGTTTGACAGAATTGGCAACCCGAAGTGCGTCGCTGGAAGATGTGTTTGTTGCCAAAACAGGTCGCCATTTGGCGGAGGAAGTGTAAGTTGCACCCAATCTACAGCATCACACTGACTCGATTGAAAGAGTTCATTCGCCGACCTGAGGCCGTATTCTGGGTGTACTTTTTTCCAATCCTCATGGTGCTGGTGCTGGGGATTGCGTTTCGCAATCAAACGCAAGAAGTCTTTCCTGTCGATGTCATCGAGGGGCCTCACGCGGCTCAGATGAAACAGCATTTAGTACAAAGCGCGCAGATCAATGCAACGATCATCGATCGCGAAAGCAGTCGCAAAAGACTTCGTACCGGCAAAACGACGCTTGCGATTTCTGCTAGAGACCCGGCCGACCAAAGATCGATCGATTACCTGCTGGACCCACAGCGTCCCGGCGCACTGCAGGTCCGGAACCTTGTCGATGATCGACTGCAAACGGCATTTGGTCGCACCGATGCGTTTACCGCTACACAAACCGAATTCGATGAACCCGGAGGAACCTTTGTCGATTTCCTTGTGCCGGGACTGTTGGGGATTGGATTGATGGGAGGCGGCATGTGGGGCGTGGGATTTGCCATCGTCGATATGCGCATCCGCAAGCTACTTAAAAGGTATATGGCCACGCCAATGCGTCGCAGTGATTTTCTGATCAGCATGTTGATCAGTCGTCTCGTATTTATGGTGCCGCAAGTGTTGCTGCTAATTGCGTTTTCGTATTTTCTGTTTGACTACCGCGTGTACGGAAGCCTATTGGCTGTGACGGTTTTGGTTTTCGTGGGGGCGATGGAGTTCGCAGCGATTGGATTGGTGGTGGGATCGCGAGCGCAAACGTTAGAGACGGCTTCAGGTTTGATGAACCTCGTAATGCTACCGATGTGGACGCTGTGCGGCGCGTTTTTCTCTTACGAGCGATTTCCCGAATTCTTTCATCCAGTGATTAGGCTGCTGCCATTAACGCCGATCATCGATTCGCTACGTGGGGTGATGATGGAGGGTGAGTCCCTCCTCCAGCAGTGGCCAGAGATGCTAGTGATGGTAGCGTGGACGGTGATTCCATTTACAGTCGCGATGGTAATTTTTCGTTGGCGCGATTAGTGGTTCGTCCAAGCTGACATGATCGGTTTTTAGTAATCGATTTCGCTGTCATAGTAACACGACTATTATAGTGTCCTAATCGTTTTCCGGTACAACGTCACGACTCGGAGAAGTGTGCCTTTACAATTTCGAAATGCCTTCTAGATCATCGGCGACTTCTTTCAAACGCCGCTCGACGGCGGCGATGTTGCCAAAGGAACGTTGTTCCAACACCAGCCAGTTGACCCAAGACAGCGGAGCGAGCAGCCGACTGATACTAGTTAGCAATTGGATCAGGCTGGCTTCAGCGGCTTGAATCGGGCGCGCGGCATGGTAGGTGCTGAGTGCTAGATGAAGTTGAGACTCGTTCAGTCGCATCGACGAAGTCAACCGAGAGAGATCGTAGGCAACAGAGTCCATTTGCATTGCGTCGAAATCAACCAGTCCTGTCAATTGATCACCGGTGAACAATAAATGTTCGGCACGAAGGTCGCGGACAACCGGATGAAGTGGCAGATCTTCGGTCGCAAACTCACTCAGTCGTGCTCGCAACGACGCAATATGTGCTTGCGGCACGCGCTGAAGCAGATCGACAATCGTCCGTAGAGGGCCTCGTAGAGTATCATCAATCGAAGAATTCTTAAGTTTGTCGGAAGCTTGGTCCAACATGGGGCTATCTGGTCGGACAAGTTTTGATAACTGTGTTTGTCGCAGGTCCAAATTGGGGCTGGGACCAAATGCAAGGTTTACCTGCGCGGCAGCTTTGTGGAATTGCGCGATCGAGGCGAACGCTGACTTGATCTGTGGGTCGTTGAATGAACAAGCGGCGGTGCCGGGAACCCAATTGGAAAGCTCCCAAAGCCCTGCCGTTGGCGAACCCGGTGGACCGGCAACGACGGTTGTAAAACCATCTTCAAGTCGCATTGGTTTGGCGACAAATTCACAGCCCTCGTTAAACGCATGGATCAGTACGCGATGTATTCCGTCAAGCAAATTTACGCTCAAGGAGTCGCTGCGATAGTGCTTGAGGCACAAGGGCTGAGTCTGGTGAGCGTTGATTTTCCAAATCTGCGCCCCACTGAATCCGTTTGACTGGATCGGAGAAACGTCGGAGACGGCAACAGGCCAACGCGGCAGGATGGTGGAAAGATCAACTGGAATGGAAGATGACACGCTGGAGTTTCTGTGACGGTTTTGGGAAGAAAGACTTCAGGACACTATTGGCTGGCGAGAGTATAATTTTCTGATGGACTATATCATCGACGGTTACAACCTAATTTTCCAGTGTGGATTGCAAACGCGCTCTGCAAGCGATGATATGCTGCGCAAAGCGCGCGAGCGTATGATCCGTGAGATTCTTGTCGGCGTTTCCAAAACGATTGCCAAACGAATTACGATCGTTTTTGATGCGGCCGAGCGACCATTGTTGGCGAAAGGCAACTCAGAAACCATCGGTGGGATGAAGGTCTTCTATGCCGATCAATATGACGACGCCGATTCGATGATTGAGCACCTAATCGCCAAACATAGTGTTCCGCGCAAGTTGACCGTTGTTTCTTCGGATCATCGCCTGCATAAAGCGGCCTTACGCCGGAAGGCTATTCCGATTGATAGTGATGTGTGGTTCGACCATCTGGAGACGCAAAAGCTAGATAGAGGCCGAAGCCAGTCGGGGCAGGGTGGCCCAGCAAAAATTCTCTCGGCCAAGGCCAACGAAGAGTTAGAGGCGATTGATTGGCAGGCGGAGCTTGCCACCGACGATGTCGATATTGCCGAAATCCAAGCGCAATTGGAGTCCGAAGTTGCCGCGCCCGTCGAGCAATCGGAAACAGAACGCATTGAGGAGGGATGCGAGCCCGAACCAGAAATCGACGCACCCTTCAATCCGTTTCCGCCGGGCTATGGCGAAGATTTGCTGGAAGATTGAAGCGATTCTATTTCTGCTTCAGTCGTTGCACTTCCCGTCGTAACAATTCGACCTGTTCGCGCAGGGCCTGCATTTCTTTTTTCGACGGCGATTGCTGCGGTAGGCGTTCGGCTTGCTGCACGCGTTGATCATGCTGTCGCTCAAGTTGGTTTACTTTTTTCTCACGCACTTTTTCCAAGCGTTGGATCATCTTCTGCGCGGCATCTGCATCCTCTCCGTCCTCTTCCAGCAGTCCTTTCAAGGCCTCAATGCGCTGTTGAAACAACCGCTCAATCTTATCCCGCTGTTGGTTAAACTCCTTTTCCAGTTTTTCATGTGCGGCGTTGAGGTCATCGGCGTGATTAATGGATGTACGCAGTGCGCGATTGACGGCTGATCCGGTCAGCTTTTCGGCGGCTTCTACCGAATCCGATGCCGCGTCACCTGCGATTCGAGACAGATCGTTGAGACTGTTCCACGGAGCCGATTCGAGTTCATTCGCCCCGGCGCGAACACCTTGCTCGATCATCTGGCCGATGGGGATCTGGCCCAGCAAACGCAGATTGGTCTTGATCAAGTTGCCGACATCGTCCGAGCTGAGCTCATCTTTCTCAAGCTTTTCAGAGAGCGCACCCATTTCGTGTTCATAGTGATCCGCCCAAGACTTCCATTGTTTCTCTTGGTTCATCGACCACTTTTCGACGCGCTGTTCTAGCCGTTGCGCCCACTGATTCCATTGGTCACCGTGTTCTTCGGACCATTGCTCCAGTTCTCCCGAGTGTTGGCCCATCCATTTTTCGAGTGCCTCGGAGAATTCTTCTCCAATTTCGGCGACATGCTCGGCCACTTCTTCGATCGTCTCCTCAACGGCTTCGGAAGCCTCTTGGACGACTTCAGATGCCTCCTCAAGCTGTTGGGGCAGTTCTTTCTCTCTATCTTGAGCACAGGCGTGATCCGACAAAAAGATGCCGCTGAAGACGATCGTCAGAACGATCACCGGTGCGATGGCGGAAAGCATTGATTTTGGATTCATTTTAAAGCTCCATGAGGGATCGCGCTGAAAACCAGCACTGTTGAACGAATCTAAGCAGTTCGCTCGGCGTCTGACAATCTTAGGAGTCCATTGGCCAGAAAGCAAAAAAATCTGTTTTCAACACCTGTAGTGGACTTCGCCAGATGCCCGATTCGTCTCAAAGACAAAGGGAATTCTGACGAATCCCACTACGAATCATCATTGAATTTTGGTTTTGAAAGGTCCTCGACTTAAATCATTGCCTTGTCCGAGATATCTTTGCGACACCAAGCACCGTCCCAGCGAATACATTTCACCGCTTTGTAGGCTTGAAGTTTAGCTCCGGCAACTGTGTCACCGAGCGCCGTAACGCCCAGCACCCGTCCGCCATTGGTAACGACTTCACCGGCGTCGTTGGTGGTTGTGCCGGCGTGGAAGACAACGACATCATCAATCTTTGCCGCTTCGTCTAATCCTCGAATGACTTTGCCTTTTTCATAAGCCCCCGGATAGCCTTCGGAGGCCATTACAACGCAGACGCTGGGTCGTGGATCCCACTCGAGTTGTCCGATTTCAGCCAGCCGCCGGTCTACGGTCGCTTCGAGGATGTCGACGAAGTCAGTTTTCAGTCGCATCAACATCGGTTGGCATTCCGGGTCGCCGAACCGCACGTTGTATTCTAGGACTTTGGGCCCCTGCGGTGTCAGCATCAAACCGGCATAGAGAATTCCACGAAACGGATTTCGGTTGCGCTTCATGACGTGAACTGTCGGTACCAGCACGTTGGACTCAACCCAGTTGAGTGTGTCGGCGTCGATTGACGGCGTGGGACAGTAAGCTCCCATTCCGCCGGTGTTTGGTCCGGCGTCATTGTCGTGAGCGCGTTTATGATCTTCGGCTGGAGGCAGCGTAAGAATTGTTTTGCCATCGGTGATCGCTAGAATACTGGCCTCGGTACCTGACATGCGGTCTTCGATGATCATTCGGTTGCCGGCATCACCGAACTGGCGTTCGCGCGCGATCATGTTGATTGCTTCCAACGCGTCATCGCGCGTCTTGCAGACGATAGCGCCTTTGCCGGCGGCCAACCCGTCCGCTTTCACTACGACCGGACAATCTTCGGGCGTCTCGCTGTATCGCTCGTTAATAAATCGTTCGGCCGACGAGGCGTCGCGGAACTCTTGGAAGTCGGCGGTCGGAACGTCGGCAGCGCGAAGGACGTTTTTACAAAAGACTTTGCTGCCTTCCAGTTGAGCGGCTGATTTGTCGGGGCCGAAAACTTTGAGGCCTTCGGCTTCAAAGACGTCTACGATTCCATCACACAGCGGAACTTCAGGGCCGATCACGGTCAAACCGATATCGTTCTGTTTAGCAAACTTGACCAAGCCAGCAATATCAGAGACTGCCAGATCGACATTCTCGCCATGCAGGTTTGTCCCTGCATTTCCGGGGGCCACGAAAACGCGGTCTACACGGGGACTTTGAGCCACTTTCCATGTAATTGCATGCTCACGCCCACCATTACCGACAACCAGAACTTTCATTTTTCACCGAATCAAATCATGCCAAATTGGGTTTAATCTGTTAGGCGGAGATTCTATTGATTGAGCCTGCGCCTGTCAGGTGCCGCGTATGATTAATCGGTTGAAACGCGAAAAATTGCCATTGAGGCTGCCGGTTAGTCGAATCTTGTCGTTGTGAAGCCCTTGGTAGGGTTTAGAATGGAAATAGACTGTTCAGTTGTTGCTTTTGAAGGTTGAACCGATGAAATCATTTTTTGGACGATTGGTCCAGGCAAAACTATGCCCAACCTTGATTGCGAGCATGGTGTTCTCAATCGCGGTAACAGGGATGTTGTTCGCCGCCCAGCAAGCATCTGCGGTGATGTTCGATGGCGGCTGGGGAACCCTCAAAGGACAGATTGTGGTCAAAGGCGACGTGCCGGAGATCCCGCTCGAGAACGTCGGCGATGGTCCTGATAAAGAAGCGTGTCTCGTCGATGGCGTTGTCCCCAAGGACGATAATTTGGTCGTTGGGGAAGAAGGCCAGCTGCGAGATGTGTTCGTCATGATGGTCACCAAGGGGAAAGGTGAAAACGCTCCAATCCACGAGTCCTACGATGCAGAAGCAGACGAAGATTCCGAAGATGTCCTTTCCATCGACAACGTTGCCTGCCGCTTTGTTCCTCACGCGTTGTACGTGCGTGCCGGCCAGTCGGTCAAGCTAAAAAATTCTGATACCGTAGGCCACAACTGCCACATCATTACATTTACCAACGAGCACAATATCAACTTGCCTGCCGGCGGTGACGTTGATGTCGTCCTAGAAAACTCTCACAAGACGCCCGGTCAAGTGAAGTGTGACATCCACAAGTGGATGGACGGAGTGATATTGGTGCGCGACAATCCCTACGTCGCGATCACCGACGAGCAAGGGAACTTTGAAATCGCAAACGTTCCTGAAGGCGAGTGGGAGTTTCAGTTCTGGCACAAAAAAGGCGCCTATCTGAAGAAACTGAAAGTGGACGGATACAAAGTTAGCCGCAAAGGTATCATCGACGTCAAAATTGAGTCTGATGGTGAGTTGGATCTTGGCAAAATGGAAGTCCCGGGCAACTCGCTCAATAAGTAAATCGCCGCTGCCCAACGAGGATGGGAGTTTTGAATAGCTCGACTAAAGTCTGCAAAAGTATCTTGTTGTTTTTCTTCGTCTTGATGGCCGGCTGTTATCAGCAACCGTCGGCAGAAAATCTTCAGTATGACGCCGATGCAGTTGAGGAGATTCGGAGCCAAGTTAAGGCGATGGACTGGGAATAGTCGTGGCTAGGCCCCCGGCAATTGCTGGAGAATTGGCAGGTTAAAAACCTGCCCTACGTGGAGCAGGTTTTTAACCTGCTAAAACAGCTAGTAAATTACCAGTCTGCTTGCGACAATTTGGCGATTCGCCCTAGCCAACGATTGGCCGATAATACTAACTGAGTCGATCAACCAAACTCGGCTTCCTTGATCCCTATACTACTTCCAGCCACGGCGGATGAGACCTTGCGGCGTTTGCCTGACAACCGATTAAAGTTAACTGCGATTCGCCTCGCAGCATGCTGCCTTGCCTTGGTGGGGCTTGCCGGGTGTGGCGAACCACCACAGACCGTGTTTAAGCTTAATTCGGTTGAACTGCTCAAACAGGAAAAGCTGTTTCTTTCTGGTGGTCAGTCGTTTGACGATCGCTATTCGACCGAGATAGGAACGATCCTGACCGCGTTCTTCGGCACACCCGACCAACCGCGCGTGCCGAAGGTTTTGCCTGAGGAGGATCCCGCCGCAGAAGTGCTGTCACAAGAGAAGCTTGACGCTGCCGCTGGACCAGTGCTAAGCACGCTGGGCGACAATGGCTATCATGGCAAAGGACTGTATCGCGAACACTGTGCGCACTGTCACGGAATCACCGGTGACGGAGCCGGAAGAACAGCGCGAAGCTTGAACCCGTATCCGCGCGATTTTCGATTGGGCAAGTTCAAGTTCAAATCGACGCCGCTGCGGTCGATGCCGACCGATGATGATATGATGCAATTGTTGGTCAAAGGAGTTCCCGGATCATCGATGCCATCATTTCGTGGGTTACTTAAATCCGATTTGGAAGCACTGGTTGATTACGTCAAATATTTGACCATGCGAGGTCAGTACGAACGGTACTTGATGGCCGAATTGAGTAATCTTGAAGAGGGCGAGCCGTTGATCAATCTGACTGCCTCCGGTGTGCAAGATGAGGACGATCCAGCGAAAGAAAAGTATCTGGATTCAATGTTCGATTTGGTTGGAGAGGGACTGGTCGAGGATGTGGTCGAGCGGTGGATTGACACCGATGACAATCGCAGTGAAGTTCCCGATGCGCCGGCCGCAATGTTGCTGGACCATCCGGATCACCAAGCACTTGTCGATCAAGGTCGCGTTTTGTACTACACTGGCGGAAACTGTGCTCAGTGTCATGGCGAGTCGGTTGCTGGTAATGGTCAGACCGAGACGTTTGATGATTGGACCAATGAATGGATTAAATCGCCCGGCGTTGATCCGTTTGCACCGGCGACCTACGCTGACTTCACTGCGGCGGGCGCTTTACCACCGCGACCAATCTTGCCACGCAATCTGTCCTCCGGTGAGTTCCGCGGCGGCGGTCAACCGGAAGATATTTATTTGCGGATTGCCAACGGAATTGAAGGCACGCCGATGCCTGCGGCCGCAACGCTTGAGAGTGACCAAATTTGGGCGCTGGTCGCCTACGTGAAAGCCTTGCCGTTTATCGATGTCGATCAGCGGTTGAGGCACAAATCTGTCAATGACAATGCGATTGCAAAGTAAACACTTGAAACGTTTTTGGCCAATCCTATTTTACAGCGTCCCCGTCTTGGCGACCGTTACGTTTTTGATGGCGTCGTGGGGAGTGTGGCCGTTTGAGGCGTGTGAACTGCCAGAATCACTCAGCTCTGCGGCCAAGACGATCGATCATCTGTTTTACGGCATTCACACTCTATCGATGTTGATTCTGCTGGGTACCGGAGTAGCAATTGGCTGGGTGATTTGGAAATTTGACCATCGGCGTGATCCGAATCGTAAGGCGGCTTATTTTCATCACAATACAAAATTGGAAGTGCTGTGGACGCTGATTCCTGCCGGGATTTTGGTCGCGCTGGCCTTCTACCAGATGAACTCTTGGGCGGAAAACAAAATGAACCGCCCAATGATCACTGATGTCAGTGGGACAGAGATTCCCAAACCTCCGTTGGTGATGGTTAAGGCGCGACAGTTTGGCTGGGAGTTTCACTATGCGGGCGACGATGGTATCACCGAAACGGCTGATGACCTGTACATCGAAAACCTACTTGTGGTGCCCGTGGGCGAAGACATTGTGTTGCAATTGGAAAGCCGCGATGTGATCCATAGTTTCTTCGTCGCCGAGTTGCGATTGAAGCAAGATATCGTTCCCGGCAAGACGCAGTTCGCTTGGTTCAATCCGATCCGGCCTTGTGAGGTCGATATTTTGTGCACGGAGCTGTGTGGTTGGGGGCATTATAAAATGAAGGCGCGCTTAAAGGTTGTTCCGCGTGGGGAGTTTGATAAGTGGCTCAACGAACTTAAGCAAGACTATCAACCTCAGGAACTGGCCTGCCGAGCCATCCCCGTCGGCGAGCCTCCGGCCCTCCCAAGGGGAGGGGGGCCGAGTACGGGCTCGGTTACGAATGATCATCTCTCCGTAGCCGAAGTCGCAAGACTTTGGACGCATCACGAGACGTTTCTCCAATCTCTTGCGAGATCGGCTTCCAAAGTTCCTCAGGCTCAGAAGCGTGATCGAGAATTTACATCAGAAAGGCAGCAGCCCTAATGGATGACGCCAACGTCAATTCCAACGACGCAAATCGGCTTGCGCGATTTCTGACATCGTACATCTTCTCGACTGATCACAAAGTCATTGGCATTCAGTTTCTGTTTTCGTCGCTGATCTGGTTGGCCATCGGCGGATTGTTGGCGATGGCCGTGCGGTGGCAGTTGGCTTGGCCGTGGACAGCTATGCCAGTATTTGGCGACCTGTTGTTTGCCGACGATGGAGGCAAGATCACGCCTGAGTTTTACAATGTGCTATTTACGATGCACGCGACGATCATGATCTTTTTCGTGGTGATCCCAATCCTTTCTGGAGCGTTCGGGAATTACCTGATCCCGTTGATGATCGGTGCAGAGGACATGGCGTTCCCCAAACTCAATATGCTCAGCTATTGGTTCATGTGGCCAGCGTTTGCTTGCGTTGTGCTGATGGTGTTTGTTCCGGGGTACGGTGCCGGTTCAGGTTGGACCGCCTATCCGCCGTTAAGTGTGCTAGTAGCGCACTCACCGACGGGCACGGCGCAGAATCTGTGGGTGCTGGCGCTGTTGTTCGCCGGTGTATCGTCCATGATGGGAGCCATAAACTACATCACGACGATCGTGCAGATGCGTGCTCCGGGAATGGATATGTTCCGTCTGCCGATGACGGTGTGGAGCCTGTTGATCACCGCCATTATGCAAGCGTTTGCCTTGCCTGTACTGACCGCAGCGTTGTTGATGCAACTGTGCGACCAAGTGTTTCTGACTGGATTCTTTTTGCCCGAGGGAATCACGGCTAACAATGCGCTCGCCTCCAGCGGCGGTGGCGAGGTATTGTTGTGGCAGCACCTGTTCTGGTTCTACTCGCATCCGGCGGTGTACATCATGATTTTGCCAGCGATGGGCATGGTCTCGGATATGCTGGCTTGTTTTTCTCGCAAGCCGCTCTTTGGATACCGGCCGATGGTCTACTCGGTGTGTGCGATCGCCGGCATGGGGTTCATCGTTTGGGGCCATCACATGTTTATTTCAGGGATGAACAAAATGCTGGCGGTGTCGTTCATGGTATCGACGATGTTGATCGCATTACCCAGTGGCATCAAAGTGTTCAATTGGATCGGGACCATGTGGGGCGGTCGGTTGCATTTAACGACGCCGATGTTGTTTAGCATTGGTTTCGTGTCGATGTTTGTTATTGGCGGACTCTCAGGAGTCGTGATGTCGTCGCCGGCAGTCGATATCTTGATCCATGACACGTACTACATTGTGGCTCATCTGCACTATGTTTTGTTTGGGGCCAGCGTGTTGGGCGTATTCGGAGCCATCTATTTTTGGTTCCCCAAAATGTTTGGCCGTTCGATGAACGATTCGGTGGGGAAGATTCATTTTGTGTTCACGTTTATCTTTCTAAACGGGACCTTCTTTCCCATGCACTTCCTCGGTCGCATGCCAAGACGTTACGCAGATCCTTATTTGCACGACAGCTTGCGGGAGTTGCAGCCACTGAACGAGTTCATGACTTACTGTGCGTTTTTGATGGCTGCGACGCAGTTAATCTTTATCTGTAACTTTTTCTGGAGCATCTTTTTCGGCCCGAAAGTTGATCGTAATCCGTGGAAATCAAATTCCTTGGAGTGGACGACTGCCAGTCCGCCACCCCACGGGAATTTTGATTTTCAGCCCATCGTGCACCGTGGTCCTTACGAGTACAGCCACCCCGATTGCGAAGAAGATTTCCTGCCGCAAATTGCCGAACCCTTGAGGAGAGATCCGCAGACCTGAATTTGACGCATTTAGTATTAGCGACAAGCGATTGATTGGCGGCTAGAGACAATATTTAGCAGCAAGAACAAGGTAACCGTATGTCGCCGATTTCTATCAACTAGGTCAGCGTCTCATCGCGGCGTATTGAGCAACGCCGAAATTATACCTGCGGCGATCAATAACAAAACAATTCCAAGGAGAATCCAGACAATGATCGATGTCTTGTATTTGATCTCCGGTGTCGCGGCCATGACATCTTTGTACTGATCCGAAAATATCATCTTGCCTTTCTTTGACCACAACGAGTACAGCAAGAAACCAGAAATAAGCGTGCCGATCGGAACTCCCAAAAGCCCAAGGGCACCCAGCACTGTGCCTCCAATGCGTCCCACTTTATTCAAGCGCCTCAGTCCCATACCAATCCATAACTGCAATCCGCCAATGGTCAAGTAAAAGACCCCGGTGCCGATGACAACCGCCCCCATTTGAGATGCGTCCATCCCCTCTACTGACGTCCCGGACAACATCCCGATTCCCGTAACGAGCGTTATTGTCCCTACTATGATCAACAAACCGGCACCAAGGCAGAATAGAGATCCGAACGATTTGACATTTGCTTCTTGAGATAAGTGCGCCTTACGAAGCGCGACCGCATCTGAATCAACTGGCGGTGCAGAAGTAATTGGAGCCGCGTAAGGGTTCATTTCTGGTTCAGGTGAATGCACGATCTTTCATCCCAAGATAATAACTTGTGAAGCAATATACTGACGTCGAGTATAGGGACTTGGAGCCCACTCTGCAAACAAGCTTCATCTCCCATAGATTTTATTATGAGCAGTTTCTGGTATTGGACATGCTATAACAGAGCCATGTCGCCGAACCGTCGAGCGATTGCGATTGCGAATGCGAATGCGATTGCGATTGCGATTGCGATTGCGATTGGCGTTTTTATTTTTGGTGGCCGCTGCGCTGAAAAAATTGGAGAGTGTATGTCTTTATCGCAACCGACGAGAAAGAAATCGGCCCTTGGAAAAAGTGGTCGGCCTGAGATCGAAGCATATTGCGCTACGCAACTGTATGGGGATCACCACGCTGCTCCGATCTGATTTTGCAGGCCGCACCAGAATGTCAGCCACCCAGTCATCTGTAGCGGTAATGATGCGGCCAGTTTTGATCAACAAACAGCCTCGCAACGATTCGGGAGTTCCTACGCCGGCTTGAGGTTGTCCTTAGATTTTTCTACCGAGCGCACAATCTCATTGTTCTCGTTGACCAACACGATTTGAGCCGAGTGTTCCTCGACCTCTTGTTCGTTGAATTCGCCGTAGCAGCAAATGATCACCACATCATCGACTTTGACCAATCGAGCAGCTGCTCCGTTGATGCAGATTTTCCCGGACCCTGCGACCCCTGGGATAACATAGGTCGTCAAGCGGTTGCCGTTAGAAACATTGAGGACATCGACAACCTCAAAGGGAATCATTTTTGCTTCATGCATTAAGTCCGTGTCGATCGTGATGCTGCCTTCATAATTCAGGTCAGCTTGGGTGACACGCGCGCGATGAATTTTTGATCGTAAGAGTCTGCGAAGCATTTTGTCTAAGCCGTGCGAATTTCCAGAATTTCCCATTGTTTACTCTCCTGCCCAACAGGGCAAGTACGGCGACAAAGACTTAGACGACTTTTGCTAACTTGTTGACGATCGATGCCTCTTGCGTCTGCTGTTGGGTGTTAGTACCCGAAACCAAACGCATCAATTTTCCCCATTAGCGAAGAGGCGAGTGTGACGCTCGGTGGATTGCTGGGTTCGCCTTCTGATTCGCATCATGGTCTCATACGGAAAACCGAACGTAACGATCACGCTCGCCTAGCTGAGACGCGGATTGACGATTTTGCGGGCGTTGGCATTTTCCAGAACCGGCACGAAACCCTAAATTGTGTGGCCCCATATCCGATAAAACCCTGATATTGTGGGGCTTTATTGGGAAAACCGTGGGGCGGCGATTTAGTCACTGCTCAGTTTGCGGTTACTTCGTTAATATGGTGCTCTGCGGGCGTGTTTTGCAGCAGATAAAAAATATTGCCACGTAAAAACTTAGTGGCTTCAATGTTCCAAATTACCATCGATGAATTCAACTACGTCAAAATCTGATACCTCAAACGCGGTGGCCGCAACACCAGAAAATTCTCGCGTTCAGGCTTACGTTGAACTGACCAAGATGCGGATCACCGTGATGGTTTTGGTGACGTTCGTGGTGGCTGCGGCACTAGCGGCCAATGGATTGCCCGATTTGTGGGCGATGTTTTTTGGTTCGATCGGCATGTTGTTCGTCGCCGCAAGTGGCAATGCAATGAACATGTACGTCGAAAGGTATTCCGATTTTCTGATGCCTCGTACCGCCGGACGTCCGTTACCGGCTCAAAAACTTTTGCCAACGGAGGTTGCCATTTTTGGTGCGGCGACCATTGGAATTGGAACGGCCATCCTGTGGTTGACGGTGAATTGGCAGACTGCTGTGTGCGGATTGGCTAACTGGATTCTTTATGTTGGTATCTACACCCCGATGAAGCGAAAGACTTGGTTCAATACCGAGGTTGGCTCAATCGCCGGTGCGATGCCAATTTTGATGGGCTCTCTCGCCACCACCGGCAGCGACACCACATCACCGACGATCACGTTCAGCGCTTGGGTCTTTTTCGCAGTGTTGGTGCTGTGGCAGTTTCCACACTTCATGGCGATCGCGTGGAAGTATCGTCACCAATACGAAGCGGGCGGTCTGAAGATGCTGACGGTTATTGATCCAACAGGTCGCCGAGCCGGACGCAAATCCGTCGTGACAGCAGTTTTGCTGCTGATTGTTAGTTTGCTGCCCATTTTTGAGATGACAACCATTTATCACGCGGTCTTTCTGGCCGCCGGAGCGGTTTATCTTGGGTGGATCTATCTGAAGGCATCCATTGAGTTCGCCAAAGATCCCAATGATGTTACGGCCAAGGCGCTGATGAGAAAATCTCTGGTATATTTGCCGTCATACATGCTGGTGCTAATTTTGGCCTACCTGATTAAGTAAACTTTCTCATTCTCGCTTTTGGCGTTCATGTCCGGTACGACCGAAAATCAAACGTCTGGAACGCCAAGTGCGATCCACGGTCTAAAGTACCAAGCTGCCGTGCCGATTGAGCGTGGGAAATTGGCGCTGTGGTTGTTTCTCTCTACCGAGATCATGTTTTTCACAGCCCTGATTGGTGCCTACATCGTGTTACGGTTCGGATCCCCCGAGGGTAGCTGGCCGTCGCCGCAATCGGTTCACGTTGTCGAGTGGATGGGGGCGGTCAATACGTTTGTGCTGCTATGTTCGAGTGTCACGGTCGTGTTCGCGTTAGAGAACGCGCGTCAAAACACGCCTGCAACTGCCAAGAAATGGTTGTGGGCCACGATCGGGTTTGGTTGCCTGTTCCTAGGTATCAAAGCGGTTGAATACTACTCGAAGTACTCGCACGGCATCTATCCAAGGTCGCCCAGAAGTCTGTTGTATGACCGGCCGGATCTAACCTATCTCTCGGGTGTAAAAGCCGAGACCAACCGGTTGATCAAGAACGGTTCGGCTACCGTTTCCTCCAGTTCGGGCACTCCAACAGATTCGACAGAGGCCGAAATGCAGCGCCGGCTGCAACAACTTCAAACGGGCTTGGTGCAGTGGACCGAGCGTACCGTTGGCCGAAGCGAAGATCCGCTGATGCAGACGCGGTCCATCGAAGCACTGGCTTGGATGATCTATCCAGACTCATTCGGAGAAGCACAATTAGTGCGAATCGAAAAATTCATACACGACGAAATGGCTCTGAACCAGCGACGACTGATCGAACTTGAGCAACAGTTGTCCCAGAGCCAGCAGGGACTGAAGTCGGTTCAAGCTGATCTGGCTGACAAACAGAAGCAACTGAAGGCGATTGACTCCAAGTCGACCGATGCGGCAGTCAAAGCGGCTCTGAAAGAGGCGAAAAAGCAACTATCGACTGTTAAAAAGGTCGCTTCAGCGGCAACGGTGCGTTTGACGGAACTGACGGTGGAACGCAATTTTTTGGTGGGACGAATCAAAGCCGTCAACGATTTGGCACAGTACGGTTTGGCCTCTCGTGGAAGTGAGGCCGGTCATGCCAATCACGGCATCAATCATCGGTTCGGTTTAAAGTTACCGATGGTGATTCCCAGCGGTAATACTTGGGCCAACACGTATTTTTTGTTGACCGGGTTTCACGGTTTGCATGTGCTGATTGGGATCATTGTTTTTTTGTGCCTTGTGCCGATGACACTGGACCAGCGGCGCGGTGAGCTAGTCGAGAATGTTGGCCTATACTGGCACTTTGTTGATATCGTTTGGATCTTCTTGTTCCCGTTGATCTATTTGTTTTGAAAATGGAAACTGCAACAGACAATTCAGATATGACGCAGAGTGATCACCGATTCGTAAATCGCAAACCGTTTTTCGTGACGATTTTCTTGATGCTTTGCGCGCTGACGTTGACGTCTTTTTGGATTGCCAATTCGCATTTGATGGAGACTCCCTCTAAAGGCTGGGCGGCAATGATGGCCGTTTCAACGGCGAAGGCGATGCTGGTGGTTCTGTTTTTTATGCACCTGTGGTGGGAGAGGCGTTGGAAATACGCTTTGACGCTACCAGCGATGATCCTTGGCGTGATTTTAGTCTTGCTGTTGGTGCCAGACGTTGGCCACCGCACGGATACCTATTCCAGCACGCGTCGTACCGCCGCGCCATTGGATGGTGATGTCGATAGCGGTCAGGCACAATTGGGTTCACAGCCAGAATCTAAAGCTTCGCCGCATTGAAGATGTTGATCGGCGCGTACACTAATCCTATTTACTTTTGGAAGTTCCTTTGACAAAGATAATTCCTCTCATCCTTTGGGCCTTGGTTTTACTGATTTCCGGAATCATGTTCTTTGACTGGATGTACAGCAACCGTGAACCATCGGTTGGTAGTTCTACAGAGATTGCAAACAGTCACGATCCCGATCTTCCGCAGGGAGCCGTTATCACGGATGTCGCGTGGCGGCATTTACCAAACATCGACCGGTTTAAATTGACCGATCAGAACGGCGACGAATTTGATTCTGCGAAACTTGTTGGAAAACCGTACGCCGTGTGCTTTTTCTTCGCACAATGCCCAACGATCTGCCGCGATCTGATTAAGCGCATCGAGATGTTAAATGGGCAGCTGAAGAAAACAGATATTCAGTTTGTTAGCATCTCTGTCGATCCGGAAAACGATACGCCGGAAGTACTCAATCGATATGCGGCTGATTTTGGAGCGACGCCAGATCGGTGGGCGTTTTTGACCGGACAGCTATATCAGGTTGAGCAGGTGGGCAAACAGAATTTTCAGGTGACGATTGACAAAGAGTTTCACATCGACAATATCTTGCTGGTCGATAAATGGGGACGATATCGAGATCGATTCAAATGGGATGACCCCTTGGATACCAAACGCTTCCTGAAGGTTGCCAAAGAGTTGGCCGCCGAAGAGGAAGTGCCGCTAAATAAAATGGTCGCCACACGTAATGCGATCGCCGGTCATCGCCCAAGTGATTGGAGCTTGATTCCGATGATTCGAGAATTTTGGTTGACCGAGAGCAATGGTTCGACCTTTTATTCGCGAGACATGACGGGGTCGGTTTGGATTGCCAACTTTTTCTTCACGTCTTGCCCGACCGTTTGTCAGGAGCAGGCCAAGTATTTGCAGGGCTTGCAGGATCGATTGGGGGATCAGCCAACACGCATCATCAGCATCACCACCGACCCTGTGACCGATAGGCCTGAAGTTCTAAACGCCTTTGCCGATAAGCATTCGGCCGATCCGCAGCGGTGGACGTTCTGCACCGGTGAGACGGCGTTGATCCCAAGAATCGGTGCCGAATTTTTCAGCGCTGCGGCAAAACCGACCGATGGGACGCTCGGCGGGCACCACACCTCGGAGTTGTTTGTCGTCGATCGTTGGGGCAAAGTACGAGGGCGGTTTGACTGGAAGGACCCGGCCGGTGAGGTTGCCATGTTGGAGTTGATCGACCGATTATGGGACGAGAAAACGCCCGGTGATTACTTGAAGGAAGAGGAATCCAATCAGATTTCGATGGAAGAAGAGTGACATGTTGAACGAATATTTGCAGCGCCAGCCTAACCTCGCCCAAGCACGCTTGCTGAAGATTGGTGCGTGGGTGGTGACGGCGTTGGTGTTGGCTTTGGTGGCGCTGATGCGAGAGTTTAAATTTGATTTGCCCGGTGGCCAGCGTTTGGATTTCCTGCCGCCGGTTCATGCGGCACTCAATTCGTTGGCGGCGCTGTTCTTGGTTCTGGCTGTGGTCATGATCAAACGCGGGAAGGTGATTGCTCATCAGCGCTTTATCAATTCGGCAATGGTTTGTTCGGCCCTGTTTTTGTGTTGCTACGTGGCCTATCACTTTACGACACCAGAAACCAAATTCGGCGGAACGGGCCTGGTAAAGGTGGTCTATCTGTTGCTGCTGATTTCTCACATCGTGTTGGCCGCCGTCAGCCTGCCTTTTATTCTGCTGACTTACATTTACGCGTATACCAATCAGTTCGCCGCGCATCGAAAGATGGCCAAGTGGGTTTTTCCAGTATGGTTGTATGTCGCGGTCACGGGACCGATTTGCTATTTGATGCTACGACCATACTATTGAGCGAGGGCGTTTGCTCTAAACTGGCCGGAGTCGTGTCGATCGTGCGTAGTGTGGTTTGATGGAAAACCCAATAAGAAATACCAACCCTAGCGATTCACGCAGGGGCTAATTGATGAAGTCGAACGTTCCGAACGTTCCAAATGGCAGGTGATCGCTTCTCGCCGGATGTCCGGCCTCATCTATCCAATCCCGACAACGCCCTTCCACATCAAGCTCCTGACTTTTTGTTCAATGAGTAGATTTATGGTTACGCGTTCACTTCCAAGTAAAGACGATTTTGTAAATTTTTGGGAGAACGTTCACCGTATATATTTCCTGCCAAGATACCTGCTTTTTTTAGCTTTGGTGGTATTTGTTGTGGCAACTGTGAAGTTAGATCCAATATGGCAAGAGAGGATGCTTCTTGCGATGATTACAGCTATCGTTGGAGTACCAATAGGTTACGTCTACTACGTTCGCATAAGGTACCAACGATTTACTGGCTGTTGGCAATGTCGATTTGAGATTGGTAGCGATCTCATTGGAAAAGACCCGTCCATAAAACTTAAGTCACCTCCTTTTTGGTCAAAGATTGCCGAGACTGGGCATTGTCCACGGTGTGACGCACGGCTGCTCAAACTGGAAAGAGGTCAGCGTGCACCGGACTAAAACCGGCGTCAACTGGCGCGTTGGTTGGTTGCGTCCCGGCTATATGCTTCAAATAGTGGACTGAGTTTGGTAAAATCGAGTATCACACGTTCGCAGTAATAACGCCCTACCATGGTCGGCTAAATTTTTAACTATTTGACTTGAAATCAAATCCTCATGAGTTGAAGAACTTGGCGGGTGACCCAGAATAAGCCAAGGTTGAGTAATATTTGCTCAGAGAACTGAATACTGGGGTGAAAAACAGGCTGATGAATTGGTCGCCTTTCCCGACTCTTTACTGCTCGACGCCCCCGAAACGTGGGGGCCACCAAAACAATAAAATTCTGTGTTTCGGACCGAAATTCGAACCACGTCTGGACACCGCTCGGTTGTCCAGATTTCAAAAAATATACTTAGGTTAGTGAAATAAAAATGCCAACTTTGCTTTTCAGGTTGTTCTTGATTTGTCTTGCCGCCGCACACGTTGTCGCAGGCGGTTCACTGTTCGCCCAGTCTTCAAGCGCCAATTTTCCACAAACGAAATTCAGTCTGAACGCGAACTGGCAATTTATCCGAGCGGATGTGAAGGGTGCGGAGTCACCAGATTTTGATGCCACTGAGTGGTCGACCGTTAGCTGTCCTCATACATGGAACGATATTGATACGTTTAACAATTTTGGAACCGGCGGGCATCAGGGCGAGTCGGATCTGTGGACCGGTGCAGCGTGGTACCGCAAGGAATTCACGCTGTCAAAATCTCAGCAAGACAAGAGAATCATTGTTGAATTTGAAGGCGTTCGACAAATTGCCGACGTCTATCTCAATGGCCACTATCTCGGTCAAGACAAAACGGGTTTCATTCCGTTTGGATTTGACTTGACACCGCACTTGAACGCCGAGGGAAAAAATGTTTTAGCCGTTAAAGCAGACAATCGCCTCGCAAAAAAGCTGTACGCCGGAGACACTCCGTGGCACCATCAGAACTGGCATCCACCGCACGGAGGCATTTATCGCAACGTGTACTTGCACGTTTTGGATCCAGTTCACGTGACCCTTCCGCTACACGCTCATTTGGGGACCGAAGGCATTTATGCGTGGACGGAATCACTCAGCAAGGCTCAAGCAACCGTCGGTGTGACGGCCGAAATTGAGAACACTCAGTCCGAGGCCTGCGATGCCACGGTATCTTTTTCATTGGTGGGCCATGACGGCAAAGTCGTCAGTCGATCAGAAGAATCGGCACAACTTCCTGCCAACGGTCGGTTGAAATTAAAATCAACCATGGAA
>CALHPU010000048.1 GCA_938036435.1 uncultured Pirellulaceae bacterium
AGCATTTCTAACTTTGGTGAAAAGACACTAGAAGAAGTCTACAAGTCTCTCGAAGACATCGGGTTCTATCGCCCCGGCCAAGAAGTAAAACCACGTTAGGATCACTCGATCAACGACGGTTCACTGGAGACAGTTGCCGGAACCAGTTTGGCTCCGGCTTTTTTTGTCGCTTTCCTGAAGAACTAAATTCAACAAACCGCATGGCCCCGACTGCATGCCGTTACAATCTGCTTGGACGGTACAAGCGTGCGCTATGTCCATCTGTCTTTTTTTCAGACGATCGTCCACGTGGAAAACAGTAGGCAACGGGAATTTGCGGCTCCGAACAACGCTTATCAGTGAATTTTTGCGACTGCTGATGAGCGAAAGCCACTTGATTGGGGTTTGACACGTTTTTTCGCGAATCTAGAATGCTTTATCGGGTTTAAAAACTTAGAGAACTTCAGTCTGCCCCTTGGCGCTGCTCTGCGAAAACTCATCTGATCCCAGCCATATTGCTAGGTCAGAGAAAATCTATTTTGAGGAAAAGCTATGTTTGGTTTGGGTGTTCCCGAGCTCTTGATTGTGTTGGGCGTTTTCGTTCTTCTTTTTGGAGGAGCAAAGCTGCCGAGTCTGATGCGCAACATGGGACGAAGCGTCAACGAATTTAAAACCGGGATGAGCGAAATGCCCGAGCCACGAAAAGTTGACAAAAAAGATGAAGACGATGACGACGCACAAGATACCCCGGTGCCGAAGAGAAAAATTGGGTGAGCGTAACCCAAATTCCACGGTCGTGGAAAACGAACAAGTCTCCCGTATGCATCACTTTTTGCTCCATCATTTTTCTGAAATCAAATGCTGCCGTTTAATATTGGTTTTGCAGAAATGGCGTTGATCGGAATCGTCGCCGTCATGCTTTTTGGCAGTCGTCTCCCCGAGGTCGCCGGTCAGCTTGGAAGATCTTATCAACAGTTCCGCAAAGGACTCGACGAGATCAAATCCAACATCAAAACGGATGTCGATCTTGACATCAACAGCAGCGTCAATCAGTTGCCGGACTATTCATCGCAACCCGAAGACGACTACGACGCTCCTTCTTCTCCGGTGTTTGATGCACCAGAGGAAGAAGAGTAAGCTGGCGGCCACGGGAATTCAGGTGTTTAATTCTTCACAGTTACAAGCGGAAAGCCGCGAGCCTTCCGGTACGTTATTCGCCCGACGGCTCGCGGCGTGCCGCTTTTCTTTAAGAATCGCACAGCTTGGAAAGCTAGTTTGCTACATAAAAAAACGAGCCCATCACTAAGAGGGCTCGTCAATCTGTTTGAAATCCTCCCATCTTGGGGGTCTTCTACGCGTCGATTTCGTAACCGGCACGCTGCTCGCGTTCGATGAATGTGTCTGCCTGAGCGTCATCAACAAAGGTCTCGGCCTTTGTATCCCACGTCAACTTCCGCCCCAATCGCATCGCGATGTTGATGCCGTGGCAGATGTTCATCGATTTGTTGTGGCTGAACACATCAGACGACGGCGTTTCTCTCGACTTAACACAATCCATAAAGCTCTTCATGCTGGCCAGGGCTTGTCCTTCGCCTTCACCCGTTGGAACTTTACCGCTGGCGTACATTGATTTCAAAGTAGCCTCATCAAGGGGATTGTCCTTCAAAGCTTCGGCCGCTTTGCCGGTCAGCTTCCCACGGTTTACAAAATAGCGTCCTTTTTCGCCTTCGAACATAATGCCATTTCCAAACCCTAATGGTGTTTCGTCGTTGTCGGCGCTGTCCACTACGTTCATTACAAGCCCGTCCTCAAACGTCAGCTGTACCTTGAAGCCAGTCGCGCAGTTGAAGCGATCATCTTTGGTCGGCATACCGTCTACAAACGGAACAGGATGCTCTACGCGCAGAGGATCAATCACGACTTTTCCTGCGTCCTCTCCCAGCCGATCCATCGCCCACAATCCGACATCAACATGGTGAGCGCCCCAGTCCGTCAGCTTTCCGCCAGAGTACTCGTACCACCAGCGATAGTAGCGGTGTCCGCGCCCAAAGGGATGTCCGGCTCCCCAGCCGTCTTGATCAGTAATCGTGGCGGCCTCACGGTAGTCCACCAATGGTGCTTGCCCGAGCCACTTATCCCAGTCAAGTGATTTGGGGACGTCGGCAACAGGAATCGCATCGCTCGCACGCGAGCCTCCGATCGCCGCTGTTACCGTTTTGATCTTGCCGACTCGACCTTCTCGCGCGATCCCGGCTGCCTTAACAAACCGATGCGAAAACTCCGATCGCTGCTGCGTCCCCACTTGGAAGACACGCCCTGTTTCCTTCATCACTTTATAGATCTGCTGCCCTTCGCGAATGGTCAACGTCAGAGGCTTCTCACAGTAAACATCCTTGCCTGCACGCATGGCATCGATCGCCATTTTTGTGTGCCAGTGATCGGGGCTCGCGATCACAACCACGTCGACGGCTTTGTTGTCGAGAATCGAACGGTAATCGCTGTATGCCCGTAAGTCCAACGGACGCTTCTTTTCTCGATGAACGTCAAAGCAAACTTGAAGAGCGCGTCCTGCTTGGACACCATCGACGTCGGCCACTCCAACACTCGGGCCGAATCCCATCGCCGCTTTACCAAGATAGGTATGGTAGCGAATTCCCGTTCCGATAAATCCAACTACCGGTTGCTCGTTAACGCTCCGATATCCGGAGAACATCCCGCAGACCGGCGTTGTCGTTGACGTCAGATATCCACCGGCAACAGTCGCCGCTGTCGCCTGAATGAATCCGCGGCGGCTAGTGCGCATTTTGGGCTTTGAGGTGCTCGGCTGATTTGAATCTTCAGGCGTTTTGGTCATCGGAGATCCTTCTGTATCAAGAGGCTGTTGATTAATTGGAAGACGTTTCAAAACCAACATTCATCAATGGTTCGTAGTGGGATTCGCCAGAATTCGCATAGCACATTGGTTGAAACGGACTTCTGGCGAATTCCACTACACATTTTGAAACACCTTCTTGCGTTTGGAAAACATTGTAGGCAGCCTTCATCGGTAACGCACATCTGTTTTGCCAAAAGCTGGACAATCTTTACCGTATTTTAACTCCTGTCGCCAAAGAGCTTGCGAATTCAAGATGCTTTATCAATTTCACTGTATGGAAGCCACTTCAACCTCCTAATTCGTCATGTCTTCACATTTCAAAGTCCGCGGAGGACGAAACAAAAAATGCAAATTTCTCCCAACCCGTGCGAATTACCTAAGAGGTCAAACTGAATTCGCAAAAAGGCGATCATGTTAATTTTTGAAGAGTACACGTGCCCAAATTCTTGATATTCGGTATCCTTGAGATGTGAGAGTGCGACATATTTATATTCTGGGATGGAGACCGAACGTATGGTAGTAAACGTATTGGTGACTGGCGACTATTGGAACAGCGATTTCAAAGACCTCATCGGTGGTGGCCAGGCCTCGACCACTTTAGTGACGCTGG